>NZ_WIWK01000097.1:0-23820 GCF_009600165.1 Pseudomonas sp. FSL R10-0399 | reverse complement strand
GCGGCCAGGTCCAGTTCGTTGGCGGCAGTCAGCTCCTCGCGGGCAGCGTCCAGTGCGGACGCAGCGCCTTGCAAGGCACGGTTTTTCTGCGCAGTGCTGGCCCTGCCGATCACTCGGGAGGCTTCGCGGGCAGCGCGACCCAGGCGGGTCATGTAGTCAAGAACGGACTCAGTCATGGTCTCAATGGTCTTGGCAGAGGGGAAAGCGGCCGATTATAGCGGTCCCGCCGTCTCACGCACAGCGGTGACAGGCGGATGGTCGAAATGGACGGCAAATAGTCTCTGTTCAGCCCCGATTAAGCACGAGTTGCTATGATCTGTAACTTTTCTGCCATCTATGACCCCGCTGACGATGCCAACGATGCTCCCTGACGCCTTTTTCGACCGCGACGCCCAGCTTGTCGCGCGCGAACTGCTGGGCAAAGTCATCCGCCATCGGGTCAACGGCCTGTGGCTGAGCGCCCGGATTATCGAAACCGAAGCGTATTACTGCGCCGAAAAAGGCAGCCATGCCTCACTCGGCTACACAGAAAAACGTAAGGCTTTGTTTCTGGATGGCGGGCACATCTACATGTACTACGCCCGCGGCGGCGACTCGCTGAACTTCAGCGCCCAGGGCCCCGGCAACGCCGTGCTGATCAAATCGGCCTACCCGTGGGTCGACGCGCTGTCTGGCCCGGACAGCCTGGCGCAGATGCAACTCAATAATCCTGACGCAAAGGGCCAGCCGCGCCCGGCGCAAAAGCTGTGCGCCGGGCAAACCCTGCTGTGCAAAGCATTGGGCCTGAAAGTGCGCGAATGGGATGCCAAACGTTTCGACCGCGAACGATTGTGGGTTGATGACGTCAGAGAGCGACCGTCACGCATCCTGCAAACCACCCGCCTGGGCATCCCGCACGGTCGTGACGAACATTTGCTGTACCGATTTGTCGACGCCGACTACGCGGCGTACTGCACCCGCAACCCGCTGCGCCGTGGCCAGGTTGAGGGACAGGACTACCTCGTTTTAGAAAACACCACCCTCTTGTAGGAGCGAGCTTGCCTCGCGATCTTTTTTTAAAGATCAAAAGATCGCGAGGCAAGCTCGCTCCTACAGATAACAAAATCTCTACATGCACGGAATAAGGAAGTTTGAACATGGGCCCATGGCTCGATAGCGTTACCAGTTGGCTCACCACCAACCCGCAATGGCTGGGCCTGGCCGTTTTTATCGTGGCGTGCGTGGAATGCCTGGCCATTGCCGGGATCATCGTGCCGGGCACGGTGCTGTTGTTTGCAATCGCAGTGCTGGCCGGTAGCGGCGCCCTGTCGCTGGGCCAGACTCTGCTGCTGGGCTTCCTCGGCGGCTTGCTGGGCGACATGTTGTCTTACGCGCTGGGCAGACGCTTCCATCAAAATATCCGGCGCTTGCCTTTGCTGCGCACCCACCCGGAATGGATGACCGGCGCCGAAAACTACTTTCAGCGCTACGGCATCGTCAGCCTGATCGTTGGCCGTTTCATTGGTCCGCTGCGACCCATGCTGCCGATGGTAGCCGGGATGTGCGACATGCCGCTGCCGCGCTTCATTCTGGTCAGTTTGCTGGCCGGCGCTGGCTGGTCGGTCGCTTACCTGCTGCCAGGCTGGGCGACCGGGGCGGCGATCCGCTTGCCGCTGCCTGAAAACTTCTGGCCACAAGCTGCCATCGTTGCCGTCAGCATCGCCGCCCTGCTGGGCCTGAGCATCCACGCCAACGTCCGCCGCCAACCCAAAGCGACGCTACTGATCGGCACCCTGAGCCTGGCGCTGCTGGTGGCGGTGTTCTTCGGCTACACGCACATGGCCGCGTTCGATCAGGGCATCAGCGCCCTGGTGCAAGAACATCGCAGCAGCACCATGGACATGCTGGCCGTGCTGGTGACGCAGATCGGTAACTTCCGCACGCAACTGCTGGCCGCCGCTCTGGTGTGTGCGCTGCTGTTCTTCAACAAACAATGGCGCGCCTTGATCTTCTTTGGCGGGGTCACGCTGTTTACCGCCATTGCCAACACCGCCACCAAGCACTTCTTCGCGCGCATGCGCCCTGACGTGCTACTCGACCCGCTGACCAGCTACAGCATGCCCAGCGGCCACAGCTCTGGCTCGTTTGCGTTCTTCTTGGCCCTGGCGATTCTGGCGGGCCGTGAAAAACCGCAACGCATGCGCATTACTTGCGTGCTGATCGGCTGCATGCTGGCCATGACCGTGGCCATGTCACGGATTTACCTGGGCGCCCATTGGCCAACTGACATCATGGCGGGCGCGTTCCTGGCCATCACTGTCAACGCCTTCGCCCTGGCCTTGACCCAGCGCTACATGACGCTTACGCCGGTGCCGGTTAAAGTCTGGTGGATGATCTTGCCGTCGTGCGCAGCGCTGTATGGCTTTTTCATGCTCAGCCATTTGTCCAAGGAACTGCTGCGCTACGCCTATTAAGCGAGGCCTTAAAAAATCGCAGCCTTCGTGCCTCGACAGCTCTTATCAAACATAAAATAAGTGATTGATTCTAAAGGCCCTGTAGGAGCGAGCTTGCTCGCGATCTTTTGATCTTTATCTAAGAGCAACCCTCACCCTAGCCCTCTCCCGTAGGAGAGGGAACCGATTGGGGGATGCTGAAGATATTCGGCGGCCTGTTTGCTGCGCGACAGCGCGGCGTCGAAGACGGGGCGGCCACTCCTACAAGAGAGGTGGCTCAGTTAAGCATCTCGCCCTGCATCTCTTCGAGCAGGGCCTGGATCCCGTCGAGGCGCTGCTGCGGGTCGTCCACTTGCAGCAGGTCGAGTTTGTCTTCTTCGGCAAAGGGCAGCAGGTAGGCCAACTGATTGGCCAATGATTGTTGCCCGGTAACCTCAGTGTTCATGTTCAACGCGGCAACCATCGGGTGTTCCGCCAGGGCTTTGAGCAAGGCCAGCAGGTCCTGGTCCTCTTCCTGCAACGGTTGCTCCGGGATCTCGTCCAGCCATTGCACGTCGGCCATCAGCAGGTTGTCACGCTGCAACTCGGTGTTCAGCACCTCAAAACGCCGCCCCCCCTCGACGCGGATCCCCAGCAGGCCGTTTTCCTGCTTCTGGAAATCACTCACCCGCGCTTCACAACCAATCCCGGCGATATCGGGCTCGATGTCGCCGGTTTCGCTGCCCTCCAGAATGCACACCACGCCAAAACCGCTGCCTTGCTTCATGCAGCGGGCAATCATGTCCAGGTAACGGGCTTCAAACACTTGTAGATCCAGCACGCAGCCCGGGAAAAGGACGGTGCTCAAGGGGAACAATGGCAGCTTCATACAACCCTCCTTACACCACGAGGGTCACGGCCAGCGGCAGAAAGACCGCCGTGCCTACGCCCATTAGACTCATTGCCAACGCCGCAAAAGCACCCGCCTCTTCGCCTTCGTGCAACGCCACTGAAGTGCCCACCGCATGGGCCGTCATGCCCAGCGCCATGCCACGGGCTTCAGGGCTGTGCACCTTAAGTAGGTTCAACAGGGGTGGGCCGAAAATGGCCCCGATCACCCCGGTGATCAACACAAACACCGCCGCCAGCGCCGCCACACCGCCAATCTGTTCGGCCACCAGCATGGCAATCGGCGAGGTCACGGATTTAGGCGCCAGGGTCATCAGCACCATGTGCTCGGCACCAAACCACCACGCCAACAGCACCACCAACCCGGTTGCAAACACACCGCCTATGACCAGCGTAGTAAAAATAGGCCAGAACAGCTGGCGGATTCGCCGCAGGTTCAGGAACAGCGGCACCGCCAGCGCGACCGTGGCCGGGCCCAGCAAGATGCTGAGGATGTCGGTGCTTTTACGGTATTCGTCATAGGTCAGCCCGCAACTGACCAGCACCCCGATTACCAGCAGCATGCTGGCCAGCACCGGTTGCAGAAAGATCCAGCGGGTTTTCTCGTACCCGGCGAGGACCAGTTGATAAGCCCCAAGGGTAATGCCGATGCCAAACAACGGGTGATGGATCACCGACTGCAAGGCACTCTGCCATTCAACAGTCATGGTCGCTCCTCACGGTTGGCGTGAGGCTTGAGCAAGCGCTGCATCAGCACGCCAACGAACGCCATGGAGATCAACAACGACAACACCAACGCCCCGGCGATGGCCCAAAAATCAGCTGCAATATCGGCGGCATAGACCATCACGCCTACCGCAGGCGGCACCAACAGTAAGGGCAAGTAACGCAAAAGACCTTTGGCCGCTTCGTTCAGGGGCTCGCTGACCTGGCCGCACACCAGCAAATACACCAGTAACAGCAACAGACCAATAATCGGGCCGGGCAGTACCGGAATGAACAAGTGGTTGAGGGCGGTGCCCAGCAATTGAAACAGCACCAGCCACGTCAGGCCGCGTAACAACATGTCATCTCTCCAGCGTTCTTTTTTCGCGCAACATTATAAGCACGTCCCGACACAGCTCACCGAAGCGGATCACTTTCTGCTACCAGCTGTACTGAAAAACACAATATCTGCGCATGTTTCATCTGCCCCTATAGACAGCTTTTTTTGCTTCGGCATACTCGGCAGCCTAACTATCCGGATCCCGCTATGCGCCCACTTGCCCCCCTTGCTTTGACCCTGCTATTGACGGCCTGCGGCGATGGCGAATCGCTATTGCCGCCTGACGCACGCCTGCCTGATGGCGGCCGTTACCGGGGCGAAGTGGTCAATGGGTTGCTGCAAGGCCAGGGCCGTATCGACTACCCAAACGGCAGTTGGTACGCAGGCCAGTTCAAAAATGGCCAATGGCACGGCCAGGGCGAGTGGCACGGCAGCAACGGCGAGGTCTATATCGGCCATTTCGAGCAGGGCCTGTTCAATGGCCAAGGCAGCCTGACCACCCACAACAGCAGTTATGTGGGGGGCTTCAAGAACGGCCGTCGCGAAGGCGAAGGCACGCTCAAAGAAGGCAGCATGAGCTATCGCGGTGAGTTCCATGATGACGAGTTCTCCGGGCTCGGCCATCTGGAACTGGACGACGGCAGCCAATACGAGGGGCAATTTGCCAACGGCAAGCCCAACGGCGAAGGCAAGCGCAGCGACTCAACCGGCAATGAATTCAGCGGGCACTTCGTCAACGGTCAGCTCGAAGGCAACGGTACGTTCAACAGCGCTGACGGCGACCAGTACGCCGGCGGGTTCAAAAATAACCAGTTAAACGGCAAAGGCCGCTATGAAAACGCCGACGGCGACGTCTGGATCGGTGACTTCAAAGACGGCGCGCTGACCGGCAAAGGCGAACTGATCGGCGTCGATGGCAGCCACTATCGCGGCCAGTTCAGCGAGTGGCGCTTCAATGGCCCCGGCCATTTGAGCATGACCGATGGCAGCACCTACATCGGCGACTTTGCCGCCGACACCTATCAGGGCAACGGCACGCTGACCGCCAGTGACGGCACGGTCGAAAGCGGTTTCTGGATCAATGGCCAGCGGGTTCGCGATGCCCAGGGCGGCCTGCTGCCCGATACCCTGGAACTGGGCCTGCTCAACCAGGGCCAATTGCTGAACCAGGCACTGCAAGCGGTCCCGGCCTCAACACCGGCCATTGAGCTGTACAGCCTGGTGGTCGCGGGCGACGGCAAACAAAGCGTTTTCATGCGCGAAGCCGACTACGTGACGGACATGCTCGCCAGCCGTTTCGGCAGCCGCGGCCACATCACCCTGGTCAACCATCGTGACCATCTGATGGACCGCCCCATGGCCACCCGTGAAAACCTGCACCGCGCGGCCAAAACCCTGGCCGAGCGCACCGGGCCGGAAGATCTGGTGTTTATCTACCTGACCAGCCACGGCACCCAGGACCATGAACTGGTACTCGATCAGCCGCGTCTGGAGCTGGCAGACCTGCCCGCCGATGAACTCGCCGCAGCGCTGAAGCCGTTGAAAAACCGCGACAAGGTCATTGTGATTTCATCGTGCTATTCGGGCGGCTTTATCCCCGCGCTCAAAGATGAAAGAACCCTGATCATGACTGCCTCGCGCACCGACCGCGTGTCATTTGGCTGCTCTGAAGAAGCCGACTTCACCTACTTCGGCAACGCCTTGTTTGCACAAGCACTGAACCAGACAGATGACCTGCAAAAAGCCTTCAAGCTGGCTAAAGAGGCCATTGCTGAACGTGAGCAAACTGACGGCTACGAGGCGTCCGAGCCGCAAATGTGGGCGCCAAAAGGCGTGCTGAATCACTGGCAACGCCTGCGCCAGCAACAAGCCAAACGCGCTTTGCAATAAATCAGTTGAACAGCAAGCCCTCAAAGAAGGACTAAGCTGAATGTATCAAGGGAGAACTCGCATGTACTTGACGCCTCAGCACATTCTGCTCGCAGGAGCCACCGGCCTGACCGGCGAGCTTCTGCTCGACCGCCTGCTCAACGAACCTACCATCAAGCGCGTACTGGCCCCCTCGCGCAAACCATTGGCGGCTCACCCGCACCTGGAAAACCCCGTGGGTGACCCGGCCGTATTCTTGCCGCAACTGAGCGGCCCGGTAGAGGTGGCCTTCTGCTGCCTGGGCACCACCATCAAACAGGCAGGCTCAGAAGAAGCATTCCGCGCCGTGGATCACGACATGGTCGTGGCCTTTGCCAAACGCGCCCTGGAAATGGGGGCAAAACACCTGATCGTCATCAGCGCAATCGGCGCCGATCCAAAATCCTCAGTGTTCTACAACCGGGTCAAAGGCGAGATGGAGCAATCGTTGCGCGCTCAAAATTGGCCGCAATTGACCATCGCCCGCCCGTCATTGCTGATTGGCGAGCGCCAGGAAGAACGCCCCGTAGAAAAAATTGCCGGCACGCTGTCCAAGCTGATTCCGGGCAAGTACCACGGCATCGAAGCCTGTGAACTGGCTCGAGCGTTATGGCGACTGGCGCTGGAAGAGCAAAAAGGTGTGCGGGTGGTTGAATCGGATGAGTTGCGCAAGCTGGGTAAATAACCGCTGTGCGCATCACCATGAGGCTGGCATAGCGGATTTGCCAGCCTCATACCTGTTTCTATCGTGTTCAACTAACCTTGCGTCGACCTTTTTCAATATTGGTCTCAATGCAGTTTCTAACCAAACGGCTATTATCAAACCAGTCAACATTAATAATATTGCTTTTCATCTGATAGGGACTGCTGGCTGCATACCAACTGTCAAGTTCCCCCGCTAAATTGGTAGGTCCTATAACACTGTATCCAGTCGCCGACATGGACCATAAACCATGAGAAGGCGGTGATTCCATCACCCGATCAATAAAGCGACCGAGATCATCAGCAGACACCAGATTTTGACCTATCCATTGATGCTCTATTTTTGGCCATGCCCAGTCCTTGGCATTGAACTCTGAAGTGGCTGCAATAATAATTTTTCGCCCTGGGTAACTTTTCGACAGTTGAGCCAGTGTCAAATTCAACGCCGAGCAGGGTAATAACTTGTCCTTGAAGCGATTTTGAATATAAGCCGCTAACTCTTCATAGGGCACAGGTACCGAATGAGCCGGACTGATCTCATGGAAGTCGACAATAATGAATTCTTCAGGGTTGCGCTCAAGAAACGCCTCAATGGCCATCAAGGTTTCATGCAAATGACGCCCGGAGTTAATATCATGCCTATGCGCATACTTTTCTCCATGCCATCCCAATGTCCCCGCATAGTAGGCCAAGCGAATATCCAGCACACGAATGCCATTATCCATCTGATAACGAAACGAATCGTACTGACACGTTCGCCACATATCGGAAATACGCGCTTTTCTATCCATTCCGCTATTGTGCGCCCCCGGAAAACTCAACTCTTTCAAGGTCAAATTTTTAATAGATTCAAAACTATCTGCCATCCAACTGCTTAACTTTATATCGCTCAATGCAACTGTCACATTCATATCCTTATCAGTAAGTGCTCCTCATCCTGAGAAACAGCAAAAGCACCGACGCACTGACTGTGTACCGGCTTGCCAATTAAACGTTAGCCCATGATAAAAAAAGACCCGCCATATATATATTAAAAAATATATCGGTTATAGCCGCGCAAAAAAACAATATATTAAAGCCCGCCCGTTGCACTCACCCCAACGCCTAAAACGGTCAGCACCGACAACGGTAGCAACACTGTGTCCAGTACAGCGCTGGCGGGCAGGTCCAGCCCTGGATAGCGCGGCGCCTGAGCGCCAAAACGATCCTGCGCACAGCACCCGCCTTGCAGTGCATACCAGTCCAACCGCGTACCGGAATAGACAATCGGCGCTCCCGGCTTGGCAGCGTCCAGCGTACGAACGCTGGCGCAGCCGCCGATCTGGATAAGCACCCATAGGGCCAGCAGAGCCTTAGTCACTACTGCCCAGATGGTGCTCGCCCCAACGCGGGAGCATGTCTTGCGGGATATTAAGCAGATTCAGAATGCGCGCGACCATGAAGTCCACCAGGTCATCAATGGTCTGCGGCTGGTGATAGAAGCCAGGGGATGCGGGCAATATCACGGCCCCCATGTTCGACAGCTTGAGCATGTTTTCCAGGTGGATACTGGAATACGGCGCCTCACGCGGCACCAGAATCAATTGGCGACGCTCTTTAAGTGTCACGTCCGCGGCCCGCTCAATCAGGTTGTTGCAAGCGCCTGTGGCAATCGCTGACAACGTACCCGTCGAACACGGCACCACCACCATGGCCGCCGGTGCTCCAGACCCGGACGCCACCGGCGACATCCAGTCTTCCTTGCCGTAAACGCGGATCTGCCCTGCGGCAGCGCCCGTGTATTCGGTCAGAAAGGTCTGCATGGCTTGTGGCTTGGGTGGCAAGTTAACGTCCGTTTCAGTCGCCATCACCAATTGCGCGGCCTTGGAGATCAGAAAGTGCACCTCGCGATCTTCGCGCACCAGGCAGTCGAGTAGCCGCAACGCGTAGGGCATGCCCGACGCGCCGGTCACGGCCAGGGTAATGCGTTCCGGGCCGCTCATTGCAGCGCTTCCGCCAGCTTGCCATGCAGGCCGCCGAAGCCGCCGTTGCTCATGATCACCACGTGGGTGCCCGGTTTGGCCTGGGCTTTCACATCGGCAATGATCGCCTCCAGCGAATCACACACCCGCGTCGGTACCGAGCTTGAAGCCACGGTCGCGGCCAGGTCCCAACCGAGGTTAGGCGGTGCGTACCAGACCACGTGATCGGCCTGGGTCACGCTGCCCGGCAAGCCGTCACGGTGGGCACCGAGCTTCATGGAGTTGGAGCGCGGCTCAATCACGGCGATCAACGGCGCATCGCCGATGCGTTTACGCAGGCCGTCCAGCGTGGTGGCAATCGCCGTCGGGTGATGCGCAAAGTCGTCATAAATAGTGATGCCCTGCACCTCAGCGACTTTTTCCATACGGCGCTTCACGCTTTTAAAGGCGCTCAAACCGTCGATCGCCAAACTCGGCACCACGCCCACATGGCGCGCGGCGGCCAGGGTTGCCAGGGCGTTGGCGACGTTGTGCTGGCCGGTCATGTCCCATTCAACGATGCCTTGGGCAACGCCTTCAAACAGCACCTCAAAGCGCGAGCCGTCTTCACTCAGCAATTTGGCTTGCCATTGACCGCCTTCGCCGGTGGTTTGCACCGGGGTCCAGCAGCCCATCTCGATCACTCGCTGCAAGGCAGGCTCGGTGGTCGGGTGGATGACCAGGCCTTCACCGGGGATGGTGCGCACCAAGTGATGGAATTGCCGCTCAATCGCTGGCAAGTCCGGGAAGATGTCAGCGTGATCGAACTCAAGGTTATTGAGGATCGCGGTGCGCGGGCGGTAGTGAACAAATTTTGAGCGCTTGTCGAAGAATGCGCTGTCGTATTCATCGGCCTCCACCACGAAGAACGGCGTATCGCCCAGACGGGCCGACACGGCAAAGTTCTGCGGCACCCCGCCGATCAAGAAGCCCGGCGCCATGCCCGCGTGTTCAAGCACCCAGGCCAGCATGCTGCTGGTAGTGGTTTTGCCGTGCGTACCGGCCACGGCCAGCACCCAGCGCCCTTGCAGCACGTGATCGGCCAGCCATTGCGGGCCAGACACATACGGCAGGCCTTTATTAAGTACGTACTCAACCGCCGGGTTGCCCCGTGACAGCGCGTTGCCGATGACCACCAGGTCCGGCGCCGGATCGAGCTGTTGCGGGTCGTAGCCTTGAGTCAATTCAATGCCTTGAGCTTGCAGCTGGGTGCTCATCGGCGGATAGACGTTAGCGTCGGAACCGGTAACGTGATGGCCCAGTTCTTTGGCTAATACCGCCAGCGAACCCATGAAAGTGCCGCAAATACCAAGAATATGAATGTGCATAGTCGACCTCGTAAATCATCGGCGAAGGGTAGGTTTTTAAGTAGCAAGCGGCAAGCCTCAAGCGACAAGAAAAAGCCAGAGCGGTCGAGGTGCCCGCTCTGGCTTGGCTCTGCACTGCTTTTGCTTGCGGCTTAAAGCTTGCCGCTTGCCGCTGCTTTAATCCCATGCCGGCGCAGCTTTCTGTATAGCGTATTGCGGCTGACACCCAACTGCGCGGCGGTTTGGGTCATGTGCCAGCGCTGTTGTTCCAGCGCAGCCAGCAAGGCGAGTTTTTCGGCGTCTTCCAGCGGGTTGTCAGAGCAAGGTGGCAGCGGTTTAAGCGGCCCCTGACGAATCGCCACGGGCAAGTCGCCAAACTCGATAACCTCGCCTTCACACAACGCCGCCAAGGTGCGCAGTACATTGCGCAGTTGGCGCACGTTGCCCGGCCATTGAAAGTGCAGCAACGCCTGACGAGCCGCCGGGCTAATCGTCAGCCGCTGCCCGCCCGCTTCCTGGGCCAGCAAAAAGTCCAGCAATTGGGATTTGTCGGTGCGCTCACGCAATGCCGGCAAGCCTACTTCCAGGCCATTGAGGCGGTAGTACAAGTCTTCGCGAAAGCTGCCGTCGGCCACTCGCTCCAGCAAGTTGCGGTGGGTCGCGCTGACAATTCGCACGTCTACCGTCTGCGGCTCGCCGCCAATCGGCACCACCACCCGGTCCTCCAGCACCCTTAACAGACGGGTTTGCAGCACCAGCGGCATGTCGCCAATTTCGTCCAGAAACAGCGTTCCGCCATCGGCCTGCTGCAATTTGCCCTGCATGCCTTCTTTGCGTGCCCCGGTAAAGCTGCCACCGCGATAACCAAACAGCTCGCTTTCGATCAAGCTCTCGGGGATCGACGCGCAGTTCAGCGCCACAAACGGCTTGCTGGCCCTCAGGCTGGCCTGGTGCACAGCCTTGGCAAAGGCCTCTTTACCTGAGCCGGTTTCGCCGTTGATCAACAACGGCACATCACGTTCAAACACCCGCAGTGCCCGGCGAAAATCACTTTGCAGGGCTTCATCACCCAAGCAAATCCCGCCCGGCGGCACCCGCTCCGGCGCAGGCGCTGGCGCCACCAACACCGGTATTGCGCGAGGCTGGCCACGCAGGGCGGCAAACAAGAGGCGACCATCGCGGCTGCGCAGCGGCCAACTGGCCGTGGCCTGCACACTGGCGCGGGCGAACAGTTCATCCGCGCTGCAATCGAAAATGCTGTCCACCGCTTGCCCGAGCAAACCGCTGCGGGTCTGCCCCAACAAATTCAGGCCACTTTGATTGACGCCACAGATCACGCCATCGCCGTCAAACGCCAGCATGCCTTCACTGAACAGGCCCACCGATTCGGCCTGTAAATGAAAGCGCAGCAACCACTGGTGTTCGTATTGGCGCAGGAAGTAACTGCTTTCGATGGTCTTGGCCGAGAGGTTCACCAGCGCCATGGTGTGGAACTGGCTCTGGCGCGAGGCTTCATGGCGCGCCGAAGACACGTCCAGCACCGCCAGCAATTCGCCATGCGGATCAAACACCGGGCTGGCCGAACACGTCAGGCCGGTATGACGACCACGAAAATGCTCGTCCTGATAAATGCTCAGGGCCTGGCGCTCTACCAGACAGGTGCCGATGCCGTTGGTGCCTTCACGGGCTTCACTCCAGTCGGCCCCCAGCCACAAACCTGCATGCTCAAAGACTTTGCGCTCCGTGGGCGCGGTGATGCAGTTGAGGATGACCCCGCGGGCATCGGTCAACAGCACCGCATGGCCAGCGCCCGATAACTGCTGATGCAGGCTGTTCATTTCGTGCCCGGCGATTTGCAGCACCTGCTGCAGACGCTCGCGTCCCTCAAGGATGCGGCTGTGTTCGAGCACCGTCGGGGCGATGTTTTGAGCGGGATCGAGGTGGTAGTCCTCCAGGCAACGCTGCCAGGAGCGAATGATAGAAGGGTCACACCCTTGGGGGCGGCCCTGAATGACATTGATGACTTGTCGGGCGTGCCGATTTAAATCGGTACTGTGCATTTTTATTGTTCTCCGCTCTGTCACGACGACCCCACCGCGCAAAAAACCAGCCTGTGCGACGCATGGGACTCAGTCCAAACCGAACAGCCAGCATCCTCTTGCGCTCGATGCATTGCAATCTCGAACTGACCCGTCGGTCACTTGTTGTGCCATTTTTGACACAACCTGTCACCCACGCTGTACCAGCCTTGTCACACTCGCCCTGCTTCAGCCCACCCCTGAAAACCTGCAAGCCCCGGCTTACAAGGGCTTGCGCTATTTGGCCCAGCCTTTGCTCCGGTATGGGGCAGCGCCACAGCGCGTCCTCCCATAAGCACAATAAAGCCAAGGAGACACTCCATGCGTTACGCACAACCCGGTACTGAAGGCTCGGTCATCACATTCAAGGGCCGCTACGGTAACTACATCGGCGGCGAATTCGTGGCACCGGTCAAAGGCCAGTACTTCACCAACACCTCGCCGGTTAACGGCAAGCCCATCGCTGAATTCCCCCGTTCCACTGCCGAAGACATCGAAAAAGCCCTGGATGCCGCCCACGCCGCAGCCGATGCCTGGGGCGCGACTTCCGTGCAGGCGCGCTCGCTGGTGCTGCTGAAAATCGCTGACCGCATTGAGCAAAACCTCGAACTGCTGGCCGTGACTGAAACCTGGGACAACGGCAAAGCCGTGCGTGAAACCCTGAACGCCGACGTGCCGCTGGCGGCCGACCACTTCCGCTACTACGCCGGGTGCATTCGTGCACAAGAAGGCAGCGCGGCAGAGATTGATGGCAACACCGTGGCTTATCACATCCACGAGCCGCTGGGCGTGGTCGGGCAGATCATTCCGTGGAACTTCCCGTTGCTGATGGCCGCCTGGAAACTCGCCCCGGCATTGGCCGCCGGTAACTGCATCGTGCTCAAACCGGCCGAGCAAACCCCGCTGAGCATCACCGTGCTGATGGAACTGATCGGCGACCTGCTGCCACCGGGCGTGCTTAACGTGGTGCAAGGTTTCGGCAAGGAAGCGGGCGAAGCGCTGGCCACCAGCAAACGCATCGCCAAAATCGCCTTCACCGGCTCGACGCCGGTGGGTTCGCACATCATGAAATGCGCGGCAGAGAACATCATTCCGTCGACCGTCGAGCTGGGCGGCAAATCGCCGAACATCTTCTTCGCCGACATCATGCAGGCCGAGCCGACCTTTATTGAAAAGGCCGCAGAAGGGCTGGTGCTGGCGTTCTTCAACCAGGGCGAAGTGTGTACCTGCCCGTCACGCGCACTGATTCAGGAGTCGATCTACGACGACTTTATGAAAGTGGTGATGAAGAAAGTCGAGTCGATCAAACGTGGCGACCCGCTGGACACCGACACCATGGTCGGCGCCCAGGCGTCCGAGCAGCAATTCGACAAGATCCTGTCCTACCTTGAAATCGCCAAAAACGAAGGTGCAGAACTGCTGACCGGCGGCCAGGTGGCCAAGCTCGAAGGCGATCTGTCGACCGGCTATTACATCCAGCCGACCCTGCTCAAGGGCACCAACAAAATGCGCGTGTTCCAGGAAGAAATCTTTGGTCCGGTGGTCAGCATCACCACCTTCAAGGATGAAGCCGAAGCACTGGCAATTGCCAACGACACCGAGTTCGGTCTGGGCGCCGGCTTGTGGACCCGCGACATCAACCGCGCCTACCGCGTGGGCCGTGCGATCAAAGCGGGCCGCGTGTGGACCAACTGCTACCACCTGTACCCGGCGCACGCCGCGTTCGGTGGCTACAAAAAGTCCGGTGTTGGCCGTGAAACCCACAAAATGATGCTCGACCATTATCAGCAGACCAAAAACCTGCTGGTGAGCTACGACATCAACCCGCTGGGCTTCTTCTAACCGCCCTACCACTTTGTGGGAGCGGGCTTGCTCGCGATACAGACGGCTCTGTCTATCAGACTGATACGAGTCGCTTCCATCGCGAGCAAGCCCGCTCCCACAGAGGTACCTGACGCTCTAAAACGGGCCTGTGGCCCGGCTCTTGCTTTGTTCCCTGTCAAATTTTCCAAACTATAAAAGAACAGGTGATCTGAAATGCCTAGCGAACCCAATGCGGCTCCTGCAGCAAACTCCTCTGTCGATTTTGAAAAAGTCGGCTCCGAATACTTTCAACAACGTGAACTGAAAAAAGGCGCTGCCGGCTGGGTCCTGCTGGTGGGCCTGGGCGTGGCGTACGTGATCTCCGGCGACTACGCCGGGTGGAACTTCGGCCTGGCTCAAGGCGGCTGGGGCGGGATGTTTATCGCCACCCTGCTGATGGCCACCATGTACTTGTGCATGTGCTTCTCGCTGGCCGAGCTGTCATCGATGATCCCCACCGCAGGCGGCGGCTACGGCTTTGCCCGCAGCGCTTTCGGACCGTGGGGCGGGTTTCTGACCGGCACCGCCATCCTCATTGAATACGCCATCGCCCCCGCCGCCATTGCGGTGTTTATCGGGGCGTATTGCGAGTCGCTGTTCGGCATCGGCGGCTGGATGATTTACCTGGCCTTCTACATCATCTTTATCGGCATCCACATCTTCGGCGTCGGTGAAGCGCTCAAGCTGATGTTCATCATCACCGCCGTGGCCGCCATTGCTTTGGGCGTGTTTCTGGTCGCGATGGTGCCGCACTTCAGTGTCGCCAACCTGCTGGACATCCCCGTCACCCAAGCCAAGGGCGCCAGTTCGTTCCTGCCATTTGGTTATGTCGGCGTGTGGGCGGCGATCCCCTATGCGATCTGGTTTTTCCTCGCGGTCGAAGGCGTGCCGCTGGCCGCCGAAGAAACCAAAAACCCCAAGCGCGACCTGCCCCGCGGCCTGATTGGCGCGATGCTGGTGCTCGCGACCTTTGCCCTGTTGATCCTGTTCATCGGCCCGGGCGGCGCTGGCGCCCACCACTTGATGACCTCGGGCAACCCACTGGTTGAGGCACTGAGCAAAGCCTATGGCGGCTCAACCTGGATGGGCAGCTTCGTCAACCTGGTCGGCCTGGCAGGTTTGATCGCCAGCTTCTTCTCGATCATTTACGCCTACTCGCGTCAGATCTTCGCCCTGTCCCGTGCAGGCTACTTGCCACGCAAGCTGTCTGAAACCAACAAGAGCAAAGCCCCGGTATTGGCGCTGATCATCCCCGGCATTATCGGCTTTGGCCTGTCCCTGACCGGTCAGGGTGACTTGCTGATTCTGGTGGCGGTGTTTGGCGCGACCATTTCGTACGTGCTGATGATGGCTGCGCACATTACCTTGCGCATTCGTCGCCCCAAAATGGAGCGTCCTTATCGCACGCCGGGCGGTATTGTCACTTCAGGCACCGCTTTGGTGCTGGCCTGCGTGGCCGTGGTCGCCGGGTTCCTGGTGGATCCGCGCGTAGTGATTGGCGCTGCGGTGATCTATGGCGTATTAATTGCCTACTTTGCTTTTTACAGTCGACACCATTTGGTGGCCGGTACGCCGGAAGAGGAATTCGCAGCCATCCAACAGGCTGAGCAATCCTTGCACTAGTCGCTGAGAAACCCGCCAGGCGCACCGCGTCTGGCGTTAAGGAGCACCTTGTATGGCAACTTTTTCTCACGCGGTGGGGACACAGACCTACCGTTTTGACAGCCTCAAAGACGTCATGGCCAAAGCCAGCCCGGCCCGTTCCGGGGACTTTCTGGCCGGTGTTGCCGCGACCAATGATGGCGAACGCGTCGCGGCGCAAATGGCATTGGCTGACATCCCGCTCTCGTACTTCTTGCAAGAAGTGCTGATCCCTTACGAGTCCGACGAAGTCACCCGGCTGATCATCGACAGCCATGATCGACAGGCTTTTGCCACGGTCAGCCATTTGACCGTGGGCGGCTTTCGTGACTGGCTGCTCAGTGACGCCGCCGACGAACACACGCTGCGCGCATTGGCCTCTGGGCTCACACCGGAAATGGTCGCGGCCGTGTCGAAGATCATGCGCGTGCAGGATTTGATTCTGGTGGCGCAGAAGATCCGCGTCGTCACCCGGTTTCGCGGCACCATGGGCTTGCGCGGGCGCCTGTCGACCCGCCTGCAACCCAACCACCCTACCGACGACCCGGCCGGTATTGCCGCGAGCATTCTCGACGGTCTGCTGTACGGCAATGGCGATGCGATGATCGGCATCAACCCGGCCACCGACAGCATCGCCTCGATCTGCGACCTGCTGAACATGCTCGACGCGATCATCCAGCGCTATGACATCCCGACCCAGTCCTGTGTGCTGACCCACGTCACCACCTCCATTGAGGCAATCAACCGTGGCGTGCCGCTGGACCTGGTGTTTCAGTCGATTGCCGGCACCGAAGCGGCCAACGCCAGCTTCGGGATTAATCTGAATGTGCTGCAAGAAGGTTACGAAGCAGGTTTGAGCCTCAATCGCGGCACGTTGGGCAACAACTTGATGTACTTCGAGACCGGGCAAGGCAGCGCGCTGTCGGCCAACGCGCACTTCGGCGTTGACCAGCAAACCTGCGAAACCCGCGCCTACGCCGTGGCCCGGCACTTCAAGCCCTTTTTGGTCAACACCGTGGTCGGTTTTATCGGCCCCGAGTACTTGTACAACGGCAAACAGATCATCCGCGCCGGGCTCGAAGACCACTTTTGCGGCAAGTTGCTCGGCGTGCCGATGGGCTGTGATATTTGCTACACCAACCACGCCGAAGCCGATCAGGACGACATGGACAACCTGCTGACGCTGCTGGGCGTGGCCGGGATCAACTTCATCATGGGCATTCCGGGATCGGACGACATCATGCTCAACTATCAGACCACGTCCTTTCATGACGCACTCTATGCCCGAAAAACCTTGGGGTTAAAGCCTGCACCCGAGTTCGAACACTGGCTGAGCCAGATCGGAATTTTCACCCAGAACGATGGCCGGATTGAATTTGGTCATCAATTGCCGCCTGCGTTCCGTCAGGCGCTGGCACATTTGGGAGGGCGCTGAGCATGACCACAGACACCCTTAACCCGTGGCTCGAACTGCGCCGCCTGACCCCGGCACGCATTGCGCTGGGGCGCACCGGCACGAGCATGCCGACCCAGGCGCAACTGGACTTTCAATTTGCTCACGCCCAGGCGCGGGACGCGGTGCATTTGCCGTTTGATCATGCCGGGCTGAGCAGCCAATTTGCTGAACTGGGGCGTGACAGCCTGCTGGTGCACAGCGCTGCCAGTGATCGCCACAGCTACCTGCAACGGCCTGACCTGGGGCGCAAACTCAATGACGCCTCGGCGCAACAGTTGCGCGACTACGCACAGGCCAACACAGGCGGTTTCGACGTTGTCGTAGTAGTAGCCGACGGGTTGTCCGCGTTGGCGGTTCATCGTCACACCGTGCCTTTTTTAACGCGCATGCAAGAGCACTTCAGCACTGAAGGCTGGAGCCTGTCGCCGGTGGTGCTGGTAGAACAAGGCCGGGTCGCGGTGTCTGACGAGATTGGCGAACTGCTGGGCGCCAAGATGGTGGTGATGCTGATTGGTGAACGCCCGGGGCTCAGCTCGCCGGACAGCCTCGGGCTGTACTTCACCTATGGGCCGAAAGTGGGTTTGACCGACGCGTACCGCAACTGCATCTCCAACGTCAGGCTCGAAGGCTTGAGTTACGGCATGGCCGCTCATCGGCTGGCGTACCTGATGCGCGAGGCCTGTCGGCGGCAGTTGTCGGGGGTCAACTTGAAGGACGAAGCCCAGGTACAGACCCTGGACGTGGCCGCGCCCAACGAAAACTTCCTGCTAAAAGACGCGTAATCACGCGCAAAACCCTGTGTAGGAGCGAGCTTGCCTCGCGATCTTTTGATCTTTCAAAAACAAAAGATCGCGAGGCAAGCTCGCTCCTGCACGTTTGGTCAAGCACAACTAATACATGCTTCGCTACAAACTCAAGCAGCACAATTTGTCTCAATCCGTATAATCCCCCGGAACCAGAATGTACGAAAAAACTACATTCGTTGTAGTTAACTACCTACTCCCCCGCACAGACCTGCTGAGCCGGGTCATCAAGACAGGTGCCTTACATGGATTTCAACCCTATCGACATTATCCTGCACCTCGATGTGTACCTGGACATGCTGGTAAGAAACTACGGTGTATGGATTTACGCCATCCTGTTTCTGGTGATCTTTTGTGAAACCGGGCTGGTGGTCATGCCATTTTTGCCGGGTGATTCGTTGCTGTTTATCGCCGGCGCCGTTGCCGCGGGCGGTGGCATGGACCCGGTATTGCTGGGCGCACTGTTAATGCTGGCGGCGATTCTGGGTGACAGTACCAACTACGTCATCGGACGAACGGCCGGGGAACGCTTATTCAGTAACCCCGACTCGAAGATCTTCCGTCGCGACTACCTGCAAAAAACCCACGACTTCTATGAGCGTCATGGCGGCAAAACCGTGACCATGGCGCGCTTCCTGCCGATCTTCCGCACCTTCGCGCCGTTCGTGGCCGGTGTGGCCCGCATGTTCTACCCGCGCTTCTTCATGTTCAGCGTGTTCGGCACCATCCTGTGGGTCGGCGGCCTGGTCACCCTGGGTTACTTCTTCGGTAACGTACCGTTCATCAAAACCAACCTGTCGTTGCTGGTGGTGGGCATTATCGTGCTGTCGTTGGTGCCAATGATTATTGGTGTAGTACGCAGCCGTTTCGGACGCAGCCCTTCCAAAGCCTGATCGGAGAACGGCAATGTGGTCGCTGAGTGAATGGAGACGCCAGCGGATTCTGGCGCAGCACCCGGTGGCGGAGGACGTCTGGCATGACGTGCGCCAACACCTGAGTATTCTTGACGGGCTGGACGACGCGCAGGACAAATGGCTGCGCGAAAGCAGCGTGTTGTTCCTCAAGCAAAAACACCTGACGCCCATGCCCGGCGTCGAGCTGACCGAAGAAGGCGAGCTGCTGCTCGCCGCCCAGGCGCAACTGCCGTTGCTCAATCTGGGCGATCTGGACTGGTATCAGGGCTTTCATGAAATCGTCCTGTACCCCGATGACTTCGTCAGCCCCCAGCGCCACCGCGATTCCAGCGGCGTAGAACACGTGTGGGAAGGCCATCACAGCGGTGAAGCCTGGCAGCACGGTGCGGTGATTCTGGCTTGGCCGGGCGTACTGGCCAGTGGTCACTGGGAAGGTTACAACCTGGTCATTCACGAGCTGGCGCACAAGCTGGACATGCTCAACGGCGCCGCCAACGGCATGCCGCCGCTGCACAGCAACATGCAAGTGACTGACTGGACGAAGGACATGCAGCAAGCCTTCGACCACCTCAACCACTATCTGGACCACCACAACCCGGACCACGCGCCCATAGACCCGTACGCCGCTGAAAACCCGGCCGAATTTTTTGCCGTCACCAGCGAGTACTTCTTTAGCGCACCCGACCTGCTGCACCATGTCTATCCGCTGGTGTATAAGCAGCTCAGCCTGTTTTACCGGCAAGACACCCTGGCCCGGTTACGCAGGCTACAGAGTGAACACCCGGATTACCGTGCACATCACTGATACCGCCAGACGTGACGTGGTTGCAGGAATACGCCTATAATCGCCGCCACTTTTTGGCCACATCGGCCAAGTAAACTGGCCTACACACGGGGGCACCGCCCAATGAGCTACAGCAAGATTCCGGCTGGCAAAGACCTGCCGAATGACATCTACGTCGCCATCGAGATTCCGGCTAACCACGCGCCGATCAAATATGAAATCGACAAAGACAGCGATTGCCTGTTCGTTGACCGCTTCATGGCGACCCCGATGTTCTACCCGGCCAACTACGGCTTCATCCCGAACACCCTGGCTGACGACGGTGACCCCCTCGACGTGCTGGTAGTAACCCCTTACCCGGTTGCTCCAGGTTCGGTTATCCGCGCGCGTCCAGTCGGCATTCTGCACATGACTGACGACGGCGGCGGCGATGCCAAAGTAGTAGCTGTGCCTCACGACAAGCTGTCCCAGCTGTACGTTGACGTGAAAGAGTACACCGACCTGCCACCGCTGCTGATCCAGCAGATCCAGCACTTCTTCGAGAACTACAAAGACCTCGAAAAAGGCAAGTGGGTAAAAATCGAAGGTTGGGGCGACGCAGAAGCTGCCCGCGCCGAGATCACCAAATCGGTTGCTGCCTACAAAGGCTAAGTGCACACCGGCAGGCGTTTTCAGCCCGCCCGACGCACTCAAAAAACCCCGGCTTGCCGGGGTTTTTTATTGCCTTCTAAACACCCGCAACACAGCCCGTTCATCGGTTTTGCACGAGAACCGACATACTGTAAGAAATCTCCTTTTAGCTCAGGGAAATGTCTCTTTTTCACCGTTTTTTTTGAACGTTTAGTTTATTTAAACAGTGCTGTCTTCTCCGTAAACTCCGCATTCATGAATACATCCGGTGATCGCCTCAGAACCCTCCTGCGGGAGTGTCATTTATCCGCTTCGGACTTCGCCGCCAATCGCCGCGTTACGCCGCAGCACGTCAACAACTGGTTCAAGCGTGGTATACCCATGGCCCGACTGGACGAAATCGCCGAACTGTTGTGCGTTAACAGCCGTTGGCTGCGCACGGGTGAAGGCACCAAACATCCAGGAGCCCCCAGCATTAGTCCTACGGCACGCAACACCGCGCCCAAACAACCCGTGAGCACTCACCCCTACACCGTCTCAACCACCCCCCATGACATCGACGTCCCGTTCTACAACGAAGTGTTAAATGCCAGCGGCTCAAGCCAAACCCATGTGGCCCAGATCATGGACTGTCAAATCCGCCTGAGCGCGGCCATCCTGCAGGCCATGGACGTCGGCCACGACCAGGCCATCTGCGCGCCCATGCTCGGCAACAGCATGGCGCCACGTATAGAAGACGGCTCCACCCTGGCCATCGACAGCAGCCTGACCCACATCGTGGACGGCGAAATCTACGCCATTGAGCATGACGGCATGCTGCGCATCAAATACGTCTACCGCCAGCCCAGCAATGGTTTACGCCTACGCAGCCACAACCACGAAGAATTCCCGGACGAACTCTACGGTGCGGCGCAGATACAAGAACAACGCATACGCATATTGGGCTGGGTATTCTGGTGGTCCACCCTCAATAAACGTCGCCCGCCAGTGCCGTGCAAACTGTTGGAATAGAGCCTTGGCGCGCGAACCAGCGAAGCCACAAGAGGAATTTGTGCTGGGAAATGCAACCGATTCCCAGTATGCTTCGCCCCACTCGCGCAACCCCTTGCTCAGGCAGGCCGGATTGCAGGGGCCGCCGCAAAAAGCGGCCATGCCCCACACCAGCCCAACGCGCTGGTCGCCCCGATTTGAAGGCGAGTACGGTTTGCCAAAAACAAACCAAACCCGCCCCCGAGAAGCCGGCCACAAGCCGGCTTTTTAATGTCTGAAATAAAAAGCTGCTACGGCCCAAAACTGTAGGAGCGAGCTTGCCTCGCGATCTTTTGACTTGCCTTTTCGCCCCCCAAATCCTTCCCTAATCCCCCCCCACTCATTACCCTGTACGCAGCCCCCCACTTGATTCAGCCGGAATTGATTTGATGGAAAGTACACACCCGACCATTGCCAAGGAGCGTTTGCTGGAGAGTGCCCGGCGGTTGTTTTGCCGTGAGGGCATTCATGCCACGGGCGTTTCTCGTCTGCTCAGTGAGGCCAAGGTCGCGCGGCGTACGTTGTATGAGAGTTATGGCTCGAAGGAGAATCTGCTGCGCGCGGTGTTCGATCGCGAGGCGGCGATGTGGTTTGGCTGGTTTGATCATTCGCTGCCCCAGCACACGGATGATCCGGAGCAGCGCCTGATTTTTCTGTTTGATCTGCTGGAGGCGTGGTTCGCCAGCGGGCGCTTTTTCGGCTGCCTGTTCACCAATGCGGTGGCAGAACACGATAAGTCTTCGAGTTGGGTACGGGACTTGGCCCAGGAGCATTTTGATCGGGTGCATGCCCGCATCGAGGCGCTGGCCGTGGCCTCTGGCCTGCGTGATCCGGCGTGGATGGCGCAGCAGATTGCGCTGTTGATCGACGGTGCCATCGCCACCGCGATGGTCACGCGCAATGCGCAGAGTGCGCAGGTGGCGCGCTCGATTTTGTTGATCCTGCTGCGCGAGGCGAAAGCCGTCTAGACCGAGCCTCTCGGCCTCACTTATTCCATACAGAACTAAGCTAAGGCTAAAAAATTAGTTCTGCTTATATTGCAGATCTCACATACTTCGCACGCCTGCCGAGAACGATCGGTCTACCTGTTTTGGGATGCGTGTGATGCGAGATTTTTTCCAGCGGTTGTTCTCCACTTCTGACGCCCGAGCGACGTCCGCACTCCAGCCCAATCTGAGCCGCCGCTCGTTCATGTGTGCCTGTGGCTGCGGCATGCTGGCCTTGAGCAGTGTGGGCACCGCGCTGCTGGCCGCAGCCAGTAAGGTCGAAGCTGCCACCGGCGGGCCGCTGTTGCGCGTCGGGCACATGCCCGCGGGCTGTGTCTCGCATTTGCTGCTGGCGAAATTGCGCGGTGACTTCGCTGCGGCAGGCATTCAGGTCGAATTGACCCAGTTCAACAGCCCGAGCGATGCGTTGCAGGCGTTGCTGGCCGGGCGTCTGGACTTGATGCACGGCCCCTGGACCATGACCGCAGCCGCCTATGCCAAAGGCACGCAAGACCTGCGCATCATCGGCGGCTCCGGGCAAGGCGGGATCGAGCTGGTGGCACGCAACGGCTCGGTGGCCAGCCTTGACGAATTTATTGACGCTGCAGGCAGCGGTTTGCGCGTCGGCACGCTGCGTCTGGACACCCTGGAACTGGTGGGTTACGGCTCGATGGCGCGCCACGGCAAGTCCTATAACGATTACCAAATGACCTTTTTCCCAAGCATGGCCGGCATGGGCGAAGCCATCGCCAACGGCCGTCTGGACGTCTGCACCCTGGCCCAGCCGTATGCACAGAACGTGGTCAGCACCACCGGCGCGCGCTATTTGAGCGACTCCAATGCGGTGTGGGGCCCGGAAGCCGCCGACTGCGTGATCACCACCCAAGTGCGGACCAGCGAAGAACAAGGGCCGCTGCTCACGCGTTATCTGGAGCTGCTGCAAGCCTCGGCGAATGCGATGAAAGCCGATTTCGACGGCGCTGTGCAGCAGTTGCAGCCGGTGTACGGGGTGTCCAATGACGTGCTCAAAGTGGCCCTGGCGCGCCAGTCGCCCAACCCGGTCATCAGCCCGGTGGGCGTGGCGGGCCTCAAGCGCGGCGCGGGGTATCTGGTCGAGCTGGGCTACTTCACCGATAACCCGATCGACGCGGTACTCGACCTGCGCCATCAACCGGCTGCTCAGGTGACGGGATGAGCGAAAGCATTTTGACCCTCAACCCGCCGGTCGAGGCGCGGCGCCCGTCGCGGTATCTGCACGCGCTGCGTGACACCCTGTGGTTTCTCCTGGCCTGGGCGCTGTTGATCGGTGCGTGGGAGTTGGCCGTGCAGGTCGGCTGGCTGGACGGCCAACTCC
>NZ_WIWK01000096.1:0-23927 GCF_009600165.1 Pseudomonas sp. FSL R10-0399 | reverse complement strand
GATGCTGGACCTGTCGCTGTTCGCCCACCCGGCGCTGCTGGGCGGCATGATCATGGCGCTGGTGACCATCGGCGCGCTGGCAGGCGTGGAGCTGACCCTGGCCATGGAGCTGCAATACGTGCTGGACAAAACGCCGTTGCAGGCGGGGATCTTCCTGATCCCGATCATGGCCGCCGCCGCGCTGGGCGGCCCGGTTGCCGGGTATCTGTCCAACCGCTTTGGCTTGCGCGGGGTCGCCAGCCTGTCATTGGCCACATCCGCCGGGGCGTTGGGATTTCTCGCCTTTGCCGATTTCAATGCTGCCGGCATTGCGGTGCCGGCCATGTTGGCGGTGTTGGGGCTGGCGCTGAGTATCGGCCTGACCGCCTCCTCGATTGCCATCATGGGTTCGGTAGACGCCAGCAAGGGCGGCGCCGCCGGTTCACTGGAAGCCACCGCTTACGAACTGGGCACCGGCCTGGGCATCACCGTGTTCGGGGTGTTCATGTCCAAAGTGTTTGGCAGCACCCTGTCGCTGCCCGCTGAACTGGCGCCAGCGCAGGCCGAACGGGCCGCCAGATCCATTGGCGACAGTTACGTGGTGGCCGGTGAGTTGCCTGCCGCCCAGGGCAATGCCTTGATTGAAGCGGCCAAGCTGGCGTTTTCGAGTACCCACTCTGTCCTGCTCACCACATCGGCCGTGGTTATCGCACTGCTGGCGGTGGTGGTATTTGTGCTTTTTGGGCGGCAACGCCAGCAGATCTAAAGGGGCCAGGCCTGGGTGGTTACAAAAAGGTGCGTACTTGTGGGAATGTCGAGGCGCCCATAGATTGCGCGCCTCACCCCCTGGAGCCCGATACCATGCGCACCCTGATCATTCTTGCCCACCCTACCCTCGATAAATCGGTGATAAACCACGCCTGGTTGAAAGCCCTGGCGGCCAGTGATCTGGAGGTCACTGTGCACCGCCTGTATGACGCCTACCCGAATGGCGGCCCCCTCGATGTAGACGCCGAACAGGCGCTGGTCCGCGCCCATGACTCGATCGTCTGGCAGTTCCCGTTCTACTGGTTCAGCACCCCGCCTCTGCTCAAGCAATGGCAAGACGAAGTACTGACCCATGACTTCGCTTACGGCCACGCAGAAGGGCAACGGCAGTTGGCCGGCAAGCGCATCGCCATGGCGATTTCTGCGGGCATCAAGCAAGAGGATTATCTGGACAGCGGGCGCTACCGCTACAGCCTTGACGAACTGCTACGGCCGCTCCAAGTCACCATTCGCTACATCGACGCGCAGGCCGTGAAGCCATGGGTGTTTTATGGCGCCGAGCACGACATTGACCTGCCGCAACTGGAAGAAAACGCCCAAGGGTACGTGAACTACCTGCGCCAACTGACCCAACCGGCCTGAGTCAGGCCTCAGTGACCTGCGCTGCAGATTCAGCGGGCAGCGGATTGCCCGCGTGCAGCGCGCCCCACTGACACATCGCATCGATAATCGGCTGCAAGGTGCGACCCAGCTCGGTCACCCGGTAAACCACCTTGGGCACCTTGCCCGGGAACGCTTCACGGTCGATCAGGTGATCGCTCTGCAACTCCTTGAGTTGCTCGGTGAGCACCTTCGATGACAAGGGCTGCATAAGGCGCAGCAACTCGCCTGTGCGTTTGGGGCCTTCCATCAGGTGACAAAGAATCGCGCACTTCCAGCGCCCACCGATGGCCTGAATCGTTGCATCGATAGGAAAGTTGAACACCCTGTTGGTCATCGCCAGCATCTCCGCATAAGCCTCACAGCCCGTAATTAGACACAGTGCGGCCCACATAAGCAAAACACCAACTGTAGGAGCGAGCTTGCCTCGCGATCTTTTAAACATCGCGCACGACCGGTAGCTCCCGTCTATCCCCCTACTAAACAACCACACCGCACAAATAGTTGTACAAATTAATTGACTTGTACAACACGCTCCCTATTCTCTAAAAACCTGTACAAGATATTTTCTTTGTACAAGAAAAGGAGGGAGTCAGATGCTCGATGCCATAGACACCGCCCCACTCGGGATCAGCCGCTTAGCCCGGCACGGCGACCTATCGGGTTGCGGGAGGCACTGTGTCTGACTTCCTGCACGATTTCGCCCGCCGTTTTGCCGCACTGGATGCCAGCAATTTGCATACGCTCCATGAGCTGTACAGCGACGATATTCACTTTCGGGATCCGCTGCATGAGATCCACGGCCTGGCAGCGCTGCAAGCCTATTTTGCGCAACTCTACGCCAACGTCAGCGAGCTGGGTTTCACCTTTCACGGTTATGACCCGGTGCAGGATGGTAGCGGGTATCTGCGCTGGACCTTGCACTATCGGCACCCGCGTCTGAGCCGTGGCCAACGCATAGACGTGGCTGGTTGTTCGCACCTGCTGTGGCACGAGAAGGTCTACCAGCACCGCGACTATTTCGATGCAGGCGCCCTGCTCTATGAGCATCTGCCGCTGATGGGCCCCGCGATTGGCTGGTTGAAAGGGAGGCTGGCATGAAGCGCATCTGGCTCACCGGCGCCAGCAGCGGCATTGGCGCGGCTCTGGCAGAGATCCTGTTGAATCAGGGCCATTTGCTGGCCGTGAGTGCGCGCAATGCCCAAGCTCTGGAGACATTGCACGCGGCGTTCCCGCAACAGGTCCTGGCGCTACCCGGCGACCTGACGGATCCGCTCCAGGTTCGAGCCATCGGCGAACAAATCGGGCAGGTCTGGGGCTATCTGGATCAGGTCATCTTGAATGCCGGCACCTGCGAGTATCTGGACGCGGGCCACTTCGAGGCCAACATGATTGAGCGCGTGATGCGCGCCAATGTGTTCTCTGCGGCCTATTGCGTAGAAGCCGCCCTGCCGCTGTTGCGCAAGGCCAAACGCCCGCATTTGGTGGCCGTGTGCAGCTCGGTGACCTACTTGCCGCTGCCCCGCGCCGAGGCGTATGGCGCCTCCAAGGCGGCGATGCGCTATCTGTTTCAGTCGTTGCGCATCGACGTGGGCCACGAGGGTATCGACGTCACTGTCGTCAGCCCGGGCTTCGTCGATACGCCACTGACCCAACACAATGACTTCCCGATGCCGATGCGCTGGCCAGTGAATAAAGCGGCCACTTACATCGCCACCCGCCTCGACAAACGACCGCTGGAAATCGCCTTCCCCGGCCCCTTTATCGCTGTGCTTCGCTTACTGGCGGCTTTGCCTCAGCGCCTGCAATTGGCCCTGGGCAAACGCATGGCGCGTCCTGACACAGAAGAATCTTCATGAAAATAGCCATCATCGGCAGCGGTATTTCCGGCCTGACCTGCGCCTATCTGCTCAACCGCCAGCACGACATCACTGTGTTCGAGGCCAGTGACTGGGTGGGCGGCCACAGCCACACGGTTGACGTTGAAGTGAAGGGCGAACGCTTTGCCATAGACACCGGTTTTATTGTGTTCAACGACTGGACCTACCCCAATTTCATCCGCCTGCTGGATCAACTGGGCGTGGCCTCACAACCCACCGAGATGAGTTTCTCGGTGCGCGATCCGAAGACGGGCACCGAATACAACGGCAACAACCTCAACAGCCTGTTTGCCCAACGGCGCAACCTGCTGTCGCCGGGCTTCTGGGGCATGCTGCGCGACATTTTGCGCTTCAACCGCGAAGCCCTGCGCGACCTGCACGAACTGCGCATCGCCGCTGACACCACCCTCGGTGACTACTTGCAACAGAAGGGCTACGGGCAGCGCTTTATCGATCACTACATCGTCCCGATGGGGTCGGCGATCTGGTCGATGTCACTGGCCGACATGCAGGGTTTTCCGCTGCAGTTCTTTGTGCGCTTTTTTAAAAATCACGGGCTGCTGTCGGCAACCAATCGCCCGCAGTGGCGGGTGATCAGCGGCGGTTCGCGCAGTTATGTCACGGCGTTGAGCGCCAGCTTTGACGAGCGCATCCGCCTGAACTGCCCGGTGCATCGGGTTGAGCGCGACATTGGCGGGGTAACCCTGCACAGCGCCGCGGGCACCGAACGTTTTGACAGCGTGGTATTCGCCTGCCACAGCGACCAAGCCCTGAGCCTGCTGGCGGCGCCCAGCCAGGCCGAACGCAAAATACTCGGGGCGCTGCACTACGCCGATAACGACGTGGTGCTGCACAGCGACACCCGTGTGTTGCCGAATCGCCGACTGGCCTGGGCAAGCTGGAACTACCGCCTCGGCGGCTCAACCCGACAACCCGCCGCGCTCACTTACAACATGAACATCCTGCAAGGGCTGCAGAGCGACACGACCTTTTGCGTCAGCCTCAATCAGAACGAGGCGATTGACCCGAGCACCGTCCTTGGCCGCTACCGCTACGCCCACCCGCAATACACCCTGGCAGGCGTGGAGGCGCAGGCACGCTGGGCAGAACTGCAAGGGGTGAAACACAGCTACTTCTGCGGCGCCTACTGGGCCAACGGTTTCCATGAGGACGGCGTGGTCAGCGGCTTGCGCGTGGCCGCAGCCTTCGGAGAACAGCTATGAACAGCGCGCTCTACCGCGGCTGGGTCAGCCACCGTCGGTTGTTGCCGCGCGCCCACGCATTTCGCTATCGCATGGGCATGCTGTACCTGGACCTTGCCGAGCAAGCGCAAGTGCTGGGCCTGTCGTGGCTGGCCGGGCGTTCGCGCTGGGGCGCTTTTACCTTCCGCGAAACAGACTACTTACCCCACGCCACGCGCCAGGGCGTAACGCTCAGCGATGCCGTTCGATCAGTTGTTGAGCAGGCCTTGGGCCACGCCCCGCAAGGACGTATCTGCCTGCTCACGCAGCCGCGCAGTTGGGGCTTGTCGTTCAACCCCATCAGCCTGTTTTACTGCTTCGAAGCCGATGGCAGCCTGGCCGCCATCCTCTGCGAAGTCAGCAACACCCCGTGGCGGGAACGCTACCACTACGTGCTGCCGACCCACGCCAGCGGCGAGTCACGCCATCGGGTGGCCAAGAGTTTTCACGTCTCGCCCTTTCTGCCTCGCGATCTGGAGTACCGCATGCGTTTCTCTGCGCCGGAGCAACAACTGAACGTGACCATGCAGGACTGGCAGGGCGAGCAAAAAGTCTTTGAGGCGGGCATGGGCCTGGAGCGCATCGAACTGACGCGCCACAGCCTGCATCGCCACTTGCTGGAGTTCCCCTGGATCACCGGCAAAACCGTACTCGCTATTTATTGGCAGGCTCTGCGCCTGCTGCTTAAACGCACGCCCGTGTTTTCCCATGAAGCCGCCGACGGTAAACAGCGCACCGCCCATTTGGAGTCTCGCCATGACAAACCCTAGTCTGAACCCCACCAGTACCGGTGATTCTGCGGCCAATGGACTAGGCGCACGTCTGCTCAAAAAAGGCGTTTTGCGCAAGCTGGCCCAACTGCGCCATGGGCATTTGCTGGTCACGGTCGACGGTGAGCCCCTGAGCTTTGGCCAACCATGTGCCGAGTTGCACGGCACACTCGAAGTGCATGACGCGGCCTTCTGGCCCATGGTGGCTTTGAATGGCTCCATCGGTGCGGGCGAGGCTTATATCCATGGGTATTGGAGCAGCCCCGACCTGACGGCGGTGATCCGCATTTTTGTGGCCAACCTTGACGTGCTGGATGACATGGAGCGCGGCCTGGCGCTGCTACGCCGCCCGGTGGCAAAAGCCCTGCACTGGCTCAACCGCAACACGCGCCAAGGCTCGCAACGCAACATTTCAGCGCACTACGACTTGGGTAACGCGCTGTTCGAAAAACTGCTCGACCCGACCATGATGTATTCAGCAGCCATGTTCCGTTCCGCCAGCAACACCCTCGAACAGGCCCAATTGAACAAGCTGGCCTGTATCTGCGAAAAGCTCGACCTCAAACCCACCGACCACCTGCTGGAAATCGGCACAGGCTGGGGCAGCATGGCCTTGTATGCGGCCACCCACTACGGCTGCAAAGTCACCACCACGACCCTGTCCCATGAGCAGTTTGCGTATACCCACAAACGAATTGCCGAACTGGGCCTGCAAGACCGCGTCACCCTGCTGTTACAGGACTACCGCGACCTGACGGGCACCTACGACAAGCTGGTTTCTATCGAGATGATCGAGGCCGTCGGCCACCGCTTCCTGCCCACCTATTTCAAACAGTGCGCCCACCTGCTCAACGATGACGGGCTGATGCTGTTGCAAGCCATCACCATTCGGGACCAGCGCTACGAGCAGGCGAAAAAAAACGTCGACTTTATCCAGCGCTACATTTTCCCCGGCGGCGCGCTGCCTTCGGTAACCGCCATGCTGAGCACCATCAGCCGCGACACCGATCTGAACCTGCATCATATGGAAGACTTCGGCCTTGATTACGCCCGCACGCTGCGCCTGTGGCACGACAACCTGCGCAGCAATCAGCACAGCCTGGAAGCGCTGGGCTACGACCAGACGTTTTATCGCCTGTGGGAGTTTTACCTGTGCTACTGCGAAGGCGGCTTTCTGGAGCGCAGCATCGGCACCGCGCATCTGCTGCTCGCCAAACCTGGGGCCAGGCCGCAGCCCTATGGGCTAAAAGCCTGAACGGGCGTGGCCGGCTGTTTCTGAATGCCGGGCTTTTCCAACTGGGATGGTTCGCGTGTGTGTGGGGCGCGCATCGCCCCTGGCTGTTGCTGGTTGCCATCGCCTGCCTGGCGCTGCAACTAGGGTGGGTGGCAAAGGCGTTTAATGAATGGCGCGGCGTGCTGCGGGTGGCAGCCTGCGGCTGGGTGCTGGACAGCGCGCTGATGCACCTCGGGTTGTTCACCTTTTCGGGGAACACCGTGATGCTGCCGTTATGGCTGGCGCTGCTTTGGCTGCTTTTCGCCAGCACTTTGAACTACAGCCTCAACTGGACAAAACATCCTTGGTGGCTGGGCAGTCTGCTGGGCGCTGTCGCGGGGCCGCTCTCCTATTGGGGCGGCGCGACGTTGGCAGGTGTGGGCCTGCCGCTGGGTGTTTGGCCGAGCCTTCTAGTGCTCGCCCTCATTTGGGCGATGCTGATGCCCGCGCTGCACTGGGTGGCCGGGCACCCGGCACGTTGATTCAGGGCTGCTTGCGGAAGAACAAGGTGATCTGCCCCACCTCTACCCCGAACTTAGTCATGTACGAGCGATTGATCAGGGTGTCTTTGTCCATCATGTACATCCAGTCGTCCAACTGAACCTCATACTCCTTGCCGTCCACCGGCAGGTTCAGCACATAGTTCCAGCGCAGCGTGTTGCCCGCCACTTCGCCACGGGCCTCGCCCACCACGTCACCGGCAGTTCCGCGCCATTGGCCGGGGCCCGCCGGGGTCAGCGTCCAAACCCGTTTTTGCTTTGTACCATCGCTGTAGGTAAACGACTCGTCGAGGATCAGCTTGTCGCCTTCTGAGTGGCCGTTGACCTGCACATGGAAGCGCTTGACGACCTCACCTGAACGCTTTTGAAACATCCCCCAGGCCTCAACCCGCCCCTCAAAGAACTGGCGCACCTCAAACGTTGGCTTCTCTTGGCTGTAAGTCTGCACATCGACCCTGCTGCAACTGACAAGGCCTACGCATAGCAACATTACCCATAGCTTCAACATGTGCATTTCCTCGGTAGCGAAGGGGTCATTTCAGGGTTTGGCCTCTCCCAGCAATTGGGCACGCAGCTGTGGGTTGCGGGTTCGCGGGTCCAACCAAATCGCAAAAAAGGCTTTGGCAAACGCATCATCTTTCACCACGTGCTGCAGCGTGTCGCCGACGTAAAAACGCACGCCCTCGCCTGGTCTGTAAACGCCGGTGATGCGGTCACCGGGGCGTACATCGACAAACGCTTGCTGCATCTCCCGCTCCCAGCGTGCCGCCAGCTCAGGGCTCAGAGGGCCGGGCGCCAGGCGGCGGATTTCCTTGAGGCTGGCCTCGACCAGATCGTCGCGACTGATCGCACGGCTGTAGGTCAGCTCCAGCGCAAAAGGCGTGTCAGCACGCAACGGTTGGCGTGGGCTCCAGAAGCTCGCGTTGTAAATCGAGAAACCGAACATGCGCATCTCCCCGCTACCCAGCAAGTGAGCATCGGGTAAAGCTTCACGCCAATCCGCCAACAGTTCTGCGCTCTGGAGCAGCAAAGCAAGGCAGATCACGCAGCGGGTCAAGCGGTCCATCGGCATAGCCATGGGAGACCTCCACAACACTCAATGGACGTCTTGAAAACTTATACGAAATTATCGATTTGTACAGGTTATGTATGAAAGGAGGATAAAAGATCGGGAGACCAGAAAGTAAAAACCCGCAATTACGCGGGCTTCGACGTGGTTGCATCACGACGCGATTACTTTGCGGCGGCATCTTTAGCGGGAGCGCCAACGTTTTTGCGCTCACCGGTTGTAGACACTTCATACACGCTCGTAACCCAAGTGTCGGCGATCACGGTTTCTACCACGTAATTCTTCTTGGCCTGTGGCGTGAATTGCTGCGCAACGGGCTGTTCTTTGTCGAACGGTGTCGGCATGGGGATACCGTTGAAGGTGAACTGCTTGGCCTTGACCTGCCCTTCTACGTACAAGGTTTTGTCAGCCTCGACCAGCTTGCTGATGCTGTCAGTGCCACCGGCCATTCGCTTCAGATACGCCGGTATGCGCTTGAAGTAAGCCGTGTCATAAACCCGGTCACCCGCGCTATCAATACCAATATTGGTATACCCGTACATGTAACTGACAGGGTGATCGCCCTCACCGCCGATGGTGCGGAACGTCACGCTGGCTTGATGATCATTCATGACCAGTGGCACCACCGGCGCTGACGTAAGATCACCCGCCTTGCGGCTACTGCAACCGGTCATCGCAACAGCGAGTGCGATGGCTAACGGAAAGGCCAGATAAGTTTTCATTCGATCCTTGAACACGTTAAGAGAAGGACCGTATTGAACCATTTGCTGAAGGAAAGTTCCCTGTACGCTGTGGGAGTTTCACACCTTATCCGAGCCAAACCCTAAAGGATTAGCGCCATGAGCACGAAGTACCTGTTGCTGAGTTTTTGCGCTGTGTTACTGGTCGGCTGCACGGGCAGAGGCTTTCAGCCGCCGCCCGGAGCCTACACACAGTGGTACAAAAAGGGCGTCACCCAAGCGGGCGTCGACAACGCCATGCGTGCTTGCGGGTATACCAACCTTGATGGCGTGGGCGACACCTCGCCAATTGATGTTGTGCTGACGCGGTTCTACTGCATGAAGGACGCAGGGTTCAAGCGCAGGGACAACCTGGACCTGTGCAAGCAAGGCCGCATTGGCGAATCACCGGTGTGTGAAGGTCGGCGGTAGCGCAATGGCAAAAGAGACGGCACGTTCCTTTACGGCTCAGCCGTTTGCCAACGAGGAAAAATCAAAAGCGAAGCAATGATCGCTAAAAGTGCACCACCGGTGCTGTAGAGCATCCGTAAAAATACCAAATCGAGCTCCGATCCTCCTGACTGGCCAATCTGCGCGACCAGAATGAAATGGGGAGTGAGGAACATTAAATAGCTGATGTGGCTCACAGAGCGCCCAGCCAGGGTGCCAATAGAGACAGGCAGTATCAGTGCAGCCAACAAAATCGGATCATGGATTACGTAACCAAGAACGGCAGCAATGGCTCCCCCCAAGAAGGTGCCACCGACGCGTTCCAGAGACATCTTCAACGTTGAAGACATGTAGGGCTGCATGATCAGAAACACCGTGAGGGTCATCCAGTAGCCGTAATGCAACGACCACAATTGAACCATCCAGACTGACAGGGCTCCCGACAGCGCTACGCGAAGACCATGCAGAAAGAGGTTAGATTTGGGTGTGAAATTTTCTCTGAGGGCCGACCATAAAACTGGCGGCTTAACAGCATCAGAATGATCGTTCTGACACCATTGGAACAGGAATGCGGAGCCTGTAGCCCATAAGCTGCCGTAGAGAAAGTAACGTGCATAATCCAGTCCCTGGGCAAAGTCCTTTGCCGGGAATGCAGTGGATACCGCAAATGCCGTCGCTGTCAGCAAAGCAGGAATGCTGATGCGCGCGCCGCAAACCTGGGCGTAAGCACCCGCAAACGCGAAGAGGGCCGACAGCACTATCGCCAGCGGCGGCCATTCCATCGTCCAGGCACCTAGCCCTGACGCCACGGCGCCGGTCATGCCGAAAACCAGGCCGACAATACAATCTTTTGCGGACTTATTGCCCGGAATCGACAGATAGCTCCAGAATGCGGCAATCGCTGACCAACAGAACAAAGGGTTGTGCAAGCGAGCCGCGAGGAGCGCCGGCACAGTACAGACAATCCCACCACACACTACGTAGCCAATGGGCACATTGCGTACCGCTTGCAACATCTTAACGGTCAGTGATTGCGACATGATCGAACCTTCACTACTCAACTGAAACCAGTGCGGTTCGATCGATCTTGTCAATCGAGGTCACCCCCGTGAGCGTCATTGCCACGCGCATTTCTTTCGAGAAGATATCCAGCATATTCTCGACCCCGTGCTGTCCGTCGGCGGCCAGAGCGTAAACCGTCGAACGCCCCAGCAGGCACGCCTTGGCGCCTAACGCGAGCATGCGCACAACATCCAGCCCGGAACGAATGCCGGAGTCCACCAGCACCGTCAGGTCATCGCCCACCACGTCGGCAATGGGAGGCAAAGCCTTGGCGGTGGACAGCACACCGTCCAATTGGCGACCGCCGTGATTGGAGACCACGATGCCATCAGCGCCAAAACTGACTGCGTCCTTGGCGTCCTGTGGATCAAGGATGCCCTTGATAATCATCGGGCCCTTCCAAAACTCGCGGATCCACTCCAAATCCTTCCAACTGATGGAGGGGTCGAAGTTATTGCCTAACCAGCCAACATAATCTTCCAGGGTGGTGGCTTTGCCCATGTACTTGGAGATGTTGCCCAAGTCATGCGGGCGACCGAGGATACCGACATTCAACGCCCAATCCGGCCGAGTAGTGGCTTGTAAAATGCGCCGTGTAGCTGCGAATGGACCGGACATGCCCGAGTGGGCATCACGGTAACGAGCGCCTGGTGTCGGCATGTCTACGGTGAACACCAGCGTGGTAACGCCAGCTGCTTGAGCGCGCTCCAGGGCATTACGCATAAACCCGCGATCCTTGAGCACATAGAGTTGAAACCAGATCGATTGCGGACTCTGGGAAGCAACCTCTTCAATCGAGCAGACCGATACTGTGGACAGGCAAAAGGGGATGCCTTTCGTGGCCGCAGCCTTGGCCGCTTGCACTTCACCACGACGGGCGTACATACCGGTCAGTCCAACGGGGCTGAGGATGATCGGCAGACTCTGTTCCTTCCCGAATAGCGTCGTCTTGAGACTCAGGCTGTCAACATTTCTCAAAATGCGTTGACGCAAGCTGATGCTGGCAAGGTCAGAGCTATTGGCCCGCAGTGTGTGTTCGGCATAGGCGCCGCCGTCGATGTAGTCGAATAGAAATCGCGGCAACTTGCGTCTGGCAGCTTCGCGATAGTCGGACGCCGATGAAATAATCATTCTCTACAACTCCTATGTCTCTAGAAAATTTCAGCGACGCAGGACGTTGCTGAATGGATTTCACGATAAGGGTTTGTTGATCATGATAAAAACAACTTTTCCTACTCAAAATAAGTCGCTATTGGAATACACATGAATCTCAGAACGCTGCGAGTGTTTGTAGAAGTGGTGCGCCAGGGAGGGTTCTCACAAGCCGCTGAGGTGGTGTCTTTGACTCAGTCTTCAGTCAGCAAGGCGGTCAGGACGCTCGAAGATGAACTGGGAACACCACTCTTGAACCGTATCGGCCATAAAAGCGAGTTGACGGCCGCCGGTGAGATTGCCTTTCGACGCGCACTGGTTTTACTCGCAGAGCGCAACGATCTGATCGCAGAGATCAATGATCTGCGGGATCTGAAGGGCGGTACGCTGCGGATCGGCTTGCCGCCTGTAGGCTGTGGGGTGTTGTTCGCTCAGATGTTTGCCACTTATCGCAGCCGTTATCCGAGGGTGAATATAGAACTGATAGAGCATGGGAGTAAGAAACTGCGTGAGTGCCTGGAGGCCGGAGAGGTGGACCTGGCTGCACTACTGATTCCGATCGATGAAACGTTCGCTTATCAGCAAGTGCGTAACGAGCCCTTAGTGGCTGTACTGCCTGGCGCCCATTCGCTTTCGCAACGCAAGCGGATCAACTTCAGTGATCTGGCGGATTCGCCATTCATCCTCTTTGAGGAGGGGTTTGCACTTAACGCATTAATAATGGCCGCATGTGATCGAAGAGCGATTGTGCCCCGAGTGACAGCCCGCAGCGGGCAAATTGATTTCATCGCCGACCTGGTAGCCGCTGGTTTGGGTGTAGCATTTTTACCGCGAATGCTTGCGCAAAAACATAAACATGCTGGCATCGCTCTGGTACCTCTTGAAGAGCCAGATACGGATTGGAACATCGCACTGGCTTGGCGTGCCGGTGCGCATTTGCCTCCGGCTGCAATAGCCTGGTTAGAGCTGGCCAAAGAGCTGAGATAGTCCAACAAGATCCAATACCGAAAAGCGAACGACCGCGATGGGCTTTTAAGAGCGCCATTGCGAAGGGGTCGACGCAATTTAAATTTTTTGTAAAAGATTCCCATTGGCAATTCGTCTTCTCTCTATGGATCACATAATGACCACTAGACAGGAGCCAATGGATGTCCGCTTGTACCTCTTCCCCGCCTTTCAGTCTGCGCAGTGTCGCGCTGGCATTTAGCCTTTCCGGCTCGCTATTGGCCACTAGCGGCGCGTGGGCCGAACCCGTCAGTTACATGATTTCGGCAGGATCTCTCACCAATGCGATCAACACGTTTTCCGCTGCAAGCGGGGTGACAGTGAGCTTTAGCAGCGAAGAAACGGCTGGCTTGAGCACGGCGGGGTTGCAGGGGCATTACGAGCCGGAGCAGGGCCTTGCCCTACTGCTGCAAGGCAGCGGTCTGAAGTTTCAGCAAGTGGGAGACAAGCGCTACGTGCTGGCGCGATCTAACGCGTCTGATTCAATGGAGCTGGCGGCAACGACCGTCTCCGGCACGGGGTTGGGCGTCACGACCGAAGGGACAGGCAGTTATGCCACAGGCTCGGCAAGCACCGCGACCGGTCTGCGCCTGTCCGCACGCGAGACGCCGCAATCGATCAGCGTGGTGACACGCCAGTTGATTGAAGATTTGAACTTGAACGATGTGACCCAGGTACTTGAGCAGACCCCAGGCGTGGTGGTCGAGAGCATGGGGCCCGCCGGTAGCGACTCTAATCACATTTATGTGCGGGGCTTTGAAATCAGCAACATTCAGGTTGACGGGGTTAATCGGCCTGACACATTCGGGTTCAGTGATGACCTTTCTGACACTGTCACCTATGACCGGATCGAAGTGGTACGCGGCGCGACGGGGCTGATGTCGGGGACCGGGGACCCGGGCGCCACCGTCAACTTGATTCGCAAAAAACCGACGCTTGAAACCAAGCGCACGCTCACGCTTAAGGCAGGTTCTTGGGATGACTACCGTGCTGAGCTGGACATTTCCGGCAAATTGTCCGAAAGCGGCAATGTACGTGGACGTTTCGTCGCGTCGAGCAGTGATAGCCGCAGTTACATTGACCGCCAGACCCTGGAACGGCAGGTGGCATATGGAGTGCTGGAATGGGACGTCACCGATGACACGATGCTGACAGTCGGTGCGGAATATCAGGACATGGACAACAAAGGAGCCGGCAATCACGGTTTTCCAATGTTTACCTCCGATGGCGGTCACTTCAGCCCGTCCCGCTCGTTCAACTCGGGCGCAGACTGGGGCTATCACAAGCGTCGGACCAAGACGCTGTTCACCACCCTGGATCACGAACTGGATAACGGCTGGCATCTCAAGTTCAACGCCGAACACAGTCGCCGCAGCTATGACGACGCCTTCGCCACGGCCGCAAGCGGCACTGTGAAACCAGATGGCAGTGGTATCAGTACGTGGACTGGGCGTTGGTCCGGTGAGCCTCGTCAAACCACATTCGACGTGTCGGCGACCGGCCCTTTTGAGCTGTTCACTCGCGAGCACCAACTGTATCTGGGGGCCAGCCACTCCAAGTCGTATTACCGAAATGATGGCTACCCACTGTGGTCGTTTCAAGACATCGACAACATCTACACATGGGATGGCTCACTGGCTATACCCGATGCCATCTACACCAAATCTTCACGTGATGCGCTGGATGAAAAACAGGATGGTTTAGTCGCTTCGGTTCGCTGGAGCCTGGCCGACGACCTGTCGTTGATCACTGGGGCACGGGTGATTGACTGGAGACGCGATGAAGCCGCCACCACCCTGTCGACCGGCACTGTCAAACGAACTTCGCGCACTGAAAACGGGATCGTGACGCCTTACTTGGGTTTGGTGTATGACATCGACGATAACTGGTCGGCCTATGCCAGCTACACCACGATTTTCCAACCGCAGAACTACAAAGACGTCAATGGCAGCTATTTGGACCCTAAAGAAGGCGTGAACTACGAGTTGGGCATCAAGAGCGAGTTCTGGGACAAGCGTTTGACCGCGGCACTGAGCGTCTTTGAGGTACACCAAGACAACCTTGCGGTGGCTGATGGCAACCAATTGGCGCCGGACGGCAATCAAGCTTACCGCGCCGAGTCCGGCACCAAAACCCGCGGCTTTGAGATGGAAATGGCGGGTGAAATCCTGCCCGATTGGCAGGTCTTGGCCAGCTATACCTATGCCGAGGTAAAAGACTCGGATGATAAGCGCCTCTTGACTGAAGTGCCTCGCGACACGGTGAAGCTGTTTACCAGCTATCGCCTTGGCTCACTCCCGCAATTGAAAGTGGGCGGAGGTGTGCGCTGGCAAGGCACCGAATACTACAAAGGTGCCGGGCCTAACAATGAGACGTTCTCACAGGGCGCTTACAGTGTGGTCGATTTGATGGCGCAATACGCCGTCACCCCGCAAACCAGCGTTTCGCTAAACCTCAACAACGTGCTGGACAAGAGCTACTACACCGCGATTGGCTCTCGTGGCTGGTATGGCGCCCCACGTAGCGCAACGGCCACCTTGGTCTACGCCTTCTAAACGTCAGAAGCCCCCTGATCAGCGCCCCACATGTAAGCGTGAGCTTGCTCGCGAGTTATTGATGGTGAGGGCGTGCCGAGCCACAGCGAGGCACCGAGTGGTTGGGGCGAAAACCGCTTGGTTACTTTGCGCTTTCAAAGTGACGCGCCGTACCAAGCCACACCAACACGGTGCTTGGCGATGCACAGAGCTGCCAGAATTTGCCAGACCCAAAAAGCCGAAAGCCCGCAATTACGCGGGCTTAAGGGTGTTTCTTGCTAATTGGTGCCAGTCAGTGCCGGACGCCCAATCACTCCCACTCTATTATCAATTAACCAAAAAAAATCTTATAAAACAGTGTTTTAAGAAATTTTATAATTGAAAAACCATGAATAATGCCATGCACACTAAAACACTCAAGAAGTCGGATTAGCCTCTCTCGTGGTAAAGGCTGCCTAGAGCTGACGCTTAGTGAAAATGAAAAAGCTTTAGGATCAGGCACGAGGCCTTCTCACCGTCGGCCTCGTAGAAGCCGCGCAATGAAGCTTGATCGGTGAGTTTGTGCAGGTTGAAATGGTTTATAGAACGCTTGGCCTAAACGCTGATGCTTGAAGCTCCCTATGGCCCACAGCCGGATGAACTCCTCATAGGCGACGCGTTCGATCTACAACGAGAAATTGCTTTCCATCTTCAGGCAACCACAGTAAAGGGACTTAAGCGTACAAACGGTCTGTCAATCCTTCAAGCCCGACCCTTTCACACGGACAGGCACCTTTCGGCCGACTCTGTTGAAAAAGTAGCTCCCCTGTCTGGCCTGCGGCAAAATCTCTTCATTGGCCGGCGGGGGATCACACAGCATGATGGGACAGTTATCGAGTGGGCAGGAGCTACTGTTTTACTCGTTCAACCTTAAAGATCACATCCCGGCCAATCACCTTCTGCGCAGCATTGATCAGTGTCTCGATCTGAGCGACCTGCGCCATTACCTCGCCGATTTCTATAGCCCGATTGGGCGTCCGTCGATTGATCCTGAACTGATGATCCGCATGCTGATCGTCGGCTATTGCTAAGGCATTCGCTCAGAGCGGCGGTTGTGCGAAGAGGCCCATTTGAACCTGGCGTATCACTGGTTTTGCCGGTTGAGCCTTGAAGATGAAGTGCCCAATCATTCGACCTTTTCCAAAAATCGACACGGCCATTTTCGGGACAGTGATCTGTTCCGCTGGTTGCTCAACGAAGTGCTGCGTCGCTGCATGGACGCGGGCCTGGTCAAAGGCGAAGGCTTTGCCGTGGATGCCAGCATCATCAAAGCGGATGCGAGTCGGCAGCGCGGCGTACCGGGTGATGAACCGGTCAACTGCAGCGATCCGTGCGTGAGTACATTGAGGCACTCGATGAGGAGGCCCTGGCCGAAACGCTACCGAAGCGCCTATCGCTGACTGATCCTCAAGCCCGCTGGACCGCAGCTCCAGGAGGCCCAGCGTTCTTCGCCTATTCCACGAACTATCTGATCGATACCGAGCACGGCGTAATCGTGGATGTGGAATCAACCCCCGCTCATCGAACGGCCGAGGTTGAGAGCACCAATACCATGATCGAGCGTGTCGAAGAGCAATTCGACATCAAACCGGAGCGCCTCATCGGCGATACCGCTTACTGTACCGCGCCGATGCTGGCCTGGATGGTGTAGGAAAAAGACATCGAGCCGCATGTGCCGGTGTGGGACAAAACCGAGCGTAAGAACGACAGTTTCTCGAGCAACGATTTCCACTGGAATGAAGAGGCTGAGGAATACCGCAGCCCGGCCGACAACGCATTGCGCAGCGAATGGCGAGCGTTCGCACGTCACCAAAGCCAACACCATCATCTTCCGATCCAGGCAGACCGACTGCGCGACATGTCCGATGAAAGCCAAGTGCTGCCCGAACACTTCGATTCGCAAGATCGCCCGCAGCGTCCATGAAGCCGCTCGTGATGTGGCTCGACGCATCGCAGCGACGCCGGAGTACGTGCGCTCTCGCCACGAACGTAAGAAGGTCGAAATGTTGTTTGCCCACCTCAAGCGCATCCTGAAACTGGATCGCTTGCGACTACGTGGCATGAGTGGCGCGACCGATGAGTTCACGCTGGCGACCGTGGTACAGAACCTGCGACGTCTGGCCAAACTTGCATCTCAAGGGCCACCTTCTACGGGGTAGGTGCGCCTGCACGAAGCAAAAAACCTCAAACTAACCCACTAACAGAGCAGCAAAGGTCAACGAAGGGCCGAGAAACCACTCAATGTGGTGATTAGGTTCTCCGGTGGTGGTCGTGCCTGAGTTCAGGCGAGCTGAAAATCCGACTTTTTCAACAGAAACGGCCAGAAGCAGACATTCGAGAATCGTGCGCTCGCAGCCGGGTTATGGTCAGAAATCGAAAAGTAAAGCATGGAAATCAAACATGGATTTGGTTCGGCTCGCACCTGCTGCATACCACACAACGGATAGCTACTGTCCGGCACCACCTTCAATCGTCGGCAGTAGAGGCGAGCGCAAACCAGACGCAGACTTCGAATCCTTGCGTTCGCCCAGTCGCCGGCGATATCAGCCGCATTTTCCCATTGACGCCCTGCACTATAGTTTGTGCAATCGCCAATCCCAACCCTGAACCGCTGGTTTCGCTGTGCCCCCGCACAAAGCGCTCGGTTAGCCGCTGCAACACCGCCTCGGGTACCGGCGGGCCACCATTGACCACCCGCAGCAGCGCCAGGTCACTGAGGCTGACTTCGACCGGTTGATCCGCGGCGCCATATTTGAGAGCGTTCTCGATCAGGTTGCGCAATAGGATGGCGAAGGCGTCAGGGTCAATCGTCGAGTACAGGCTCGTCTGGGTTGGCAGGTGCAACTCGATCCGGTGCCCGCTACTGTGGTTCCACTCATCGACCACATGGGCTAGCAACGGAATAAGGTCCTGGGGCGTTTCGGACAGCAGCCCGCCCCCCTCGGCCTTGGCCAACTGCATGAGTTTTTCCGAGAGCCGCGCCAGTTCGCGCAACGAGTTTTCGATTTTAGCCACGCGTAACCGCAACGGGCCTTCGGGCACTTCGTTGTGTAACCGCTGGATCTGCGCCAGGGTCGCGGCCAGTGGCGTGCGCAGTTCATGGGCGCTGTTGGCGGTAAAGCTGCGCTCCGCTTCCAGGGCCTTGCGTAAGCGCTCCAGCAAGTGGTTGACCGCCTCGGCCAATGGATCGATTTCTGCCGGCAGGCGGGCCACCTTGATCGGCGACAAGTCACCCACGCCACGCGCCTCGACCGCACGACGATACGCCAAAACACTGCGCAGGCTGATCCGCACGAACAACCAGGTGCTCAACAGGCTGACGGGAATCAGCGCCAACAGCGGCAACAACAATGCAAACAAAGCCTCCCGCGCTGCTTCACGACGATGGCCAAGCGGTTCGGCTATCTCGATGAACAGCGTCTCGCGTAACGCACTGGCGCCATACAAGCGGTACTTTTCAGAGGTGGAAAATCCCTCAGTCGGCCGCTTACTGAAGATCTTTGGGTTGGCGTCGTGGGACTGCATCAGGATCTTGCCGCTGGCATCGCGCACCAGGTACGTCAGGTATTCCTTGTGCATTTTCAACGTCGCAACGTGCTGCGCTTCACGGGGTTCCTCACGGTTGCTGATTTCCAGCACGGCCAGCGGCAAGATCCGTTGTGCGGTCTCTTCCAGCGCACTGTCGAACGCCTCGTTCAACTCATGTTGCACCACCAGCCAGGCGCCGACGGTCGCGCCTAGCCAAAGTAAGGTCATGCCCAGGGTAAGCCCCAGGCCGAGGCGTTTTTGCAGGCTCGAAGAAGACTTCATGCGGCCATCAACCGGTAGCCCATGCCGCGCACGGTTTCAATCAGATCGCGCCCCAGTTTTTTACGCAGACGACTGATGTACACCTCGATGGTATTGCTCTCGATTTCGGCACCGAAGGCATACAGCCGCTCTTCGAGCTGCGACTTGGACAACAACGCGCTGGGGCGCTGCACGAACGCTTCGAACAGCGCCCATTCGCGGGCCGTCAGGTCCACGGTGGTGCCGGCACGCTGCACAGTGCGGGCGCTCATGTCGACCTGCAAATCACCAAGTCTGATCTGCGGATTGGGATTGCCGCTGTAACGTCGGGCCACCGCCGCCACACGGGCCGAGAGTTCAAACAGGTCGAACGGTTTGACCAGGTAATCGTCGGCTCCGGCATTGAGGCCGGCGATGCGATCGGAAATCTGATCCTGGGCCGTCAGGATAATCACCGGGGTCACGTCCCCCGCCGAGCGCTGCTGACGCAAGAAATCCAGCCCGCGACCGTCCGGCAGCATCAGGTCCAGCAGGATCAGGTCGTAAGGCGTGGTGCGGACGCTGTTGCGCGCATGGTCCAGGCGCTGCACCCAATCGACGGCGTGACCGTCATCGGCGATCTGTTCGCGCACCGCTTCCCCCAGCCCTGGGGCGTCCTCGACCAATAAAACCCGCATCTTGCACCTCCTGTGGTGGTTGTCGTGCCGCACCTTAATCGCCTTACCTGACGTGAATCTGAAGATTCAGCTGGTTGTCAGGAATGCACCTTAGGGTATGCCACAGACGCCGACCTCGGCAGGAGACAGATCATGAAATCAGGTTTTATTGCCCATGCCGCGCTGTTGAGCCTGCTGCTTAGCGGTTTCGCCAGGGCCGACGACAACTGCAGCGACCCGGTGAGCGACTGGCAACCGCGCGAGACTTTGCGACAGCAGGTCGAGCGGCAATACGGCTGGAGCGTACAACGCATCAAGGTCGACGACAGTTGTTACGAACTCAAGGGGTTGGACCGCAAGGGCAACGCCATCGAAGCCAGCTACTCACCGGCCTCTCTGCGCCTGCGCACGCTCGAGATCCATTTCCGCGACGACGGCGATGCCAGGGATTATCTCGGCAGCCCGCTCACCGAATGACGCCTCACCCGTCGATGAGTTTTTCCTGCGATTCAGGTTGCTGTCAGCAAGCAGGTCCAGGCTCTCGATCTAACGATCACAAGGACACCCTCATGAAAAAGATCATCGCAGCCACCTGTCTCGCCGGCGCCATTGCCCTGCCGGGGTTGGCCCAGGCCCGGGAAGTAACCCTGACCACCCAGCTCAAGGACTACAGCGGCAATGATGCCTACCTGGCGATCTACGTAACCGACGCCAACGGCCAATACCAGAAAACCCTGTGGGTGGCCGGCAAGAAGGCCAAGTACTACAAGCACCTTGGCGACTGGGCCCGTGGCAGCGGGATGAACCCGAGCGAGTTTGACGGCGTCAGCGGCGCCAGTGTCGGCAGTGGGCGCACGCTCAAAGTCAGCGTCGAACTGGAAGACACCCTGATAGATGCCGGGTATCAGATCCGCATCGACAGTGCCGTCGAGGACAAACGTGACGCCCGCGCCGATGTCAGCGTGCCCCTGACGTCAAAGGGCGCAGGCCAGCCGGCGACCGGCAGCACCTATGTCGAGTCCTTTACTTACGATTTGTAGCACCTGCCCTTTCTGGAGGCTGAACATGCTTCGCCAGTCCCATTCCCTGTCCGGCCTGATCGCCGCCCTGTTGGTCATGCTGTTGGCCATCAGCGGCGCGATCCTGTCGGTCGACCCGGCGCTGGAACGCTTGCACAGCACCCCCACCGCGGCCGGGCAACTCACCGTCGGTCAATTGGCCGGGCGTTTGGCCAATCACTTCCCGGGCGTGGAGCAGATCCAGCGCACAGCGTCCGGGACGGTCATCGTCTACTACAACCAGAACGGTCAGGCCGGAGCTGAAACGGTCGACCCACTGACTGGCGAAGGCCTCGCGCCTTATGCACCCTCAGCGTTCACGCGTTGGGTGAAAGAGCTGCACCGCTCGATGTTCCTTGGCACACCGGGCCACGGGGTGTCGGGTGTCGGCGCGTTGTTCATGCTGATGCTGTCAGTATCCGGAGCGCTGTTGCTGGTCCGGCGCCTGGGTGGCTGGCGCAACCTGCTGCGGCCACTGCGCGGCACCTTCAACCAGCGCTGGCATGCTGAAGTCGGGCGACTGGCCTTGCTCGGGCTGCTGCTGTCGGCCTTGAGCGGGCTGTATATGTCCGCCACCACCTTCGGCTTTATCGCGGACGGCAGTCAGAATGAACCCGCCTTCCCCGCCCACGTCAGTGCCGGGCCGGCCTTGCCTGTGGCGAGCCTGCAAGCCTTGCAGGCCACCGACCTGAATGACCTGCGCGAGCTGGTCTACCCCAGTCCCGGCAACCCGAAGGACGTGTTTTCCCTGCGCACCGCCCAGGGCGACGGCTACGTGGATCAAGCCAGCGGCACCTTGTTGTCCTACCAGGCCGACGACTCGATGCACAACCTTTATGAATTGATCTATCAGCTGCACACCGGTGAAGGCCTGTGGTGGCTGGGCCTGCCGCTTGGGCTCTGCGCCCTCTGTGTGCCGTTTATGAGCGTCACCGGCCTCCTGTTGTGGTGGCGCCGGCGCAAGGCGAGCCCGAACATCCGCCACAACAGCCCTGCCCGCTCTGCCGACAGCGTGATTCTGGTGGGCAGTGAAAATAACAGCACCTGGGGCTTTGCCAAGACCTTGCATGACGCCTTGCACCTGGCCGGACACCGAGTGCATAGCGCGGCGATGAATCAATACCCCAACGACTACCGCAGCGCCCAACGCGTGATCATCCTCACCGCGACCCACGGTGACGGTGACGCGCCAGCCTCGGCTTCGCAGTTCATGGCGCGGCTGGCAAAAACCGGTCTCAAGCCCGGCCTGCCCTTCGCCGTGCTGGGCTTTGGTGACCGCCAGTTTGCGCAGTTCTGTCAGTTCGCCCATCAGGTGCAGGACGCGATGTTGCAGGCCGGTGGCTCACCGTTATTGGGGCTGGAAACCGTCAACCGCCAATCCTCTCAGGAATTTGCACGTTGGGGCCACGCGCTGGGGGACGTGCTCAAACATGACCTGATACTGGTCCATGCCCCGCAGCGGCCACAGACCCATCCATTGCTGCTGACAGAGCGCATCGTCTATGGCGAACAGGTGAACGCACCGACCCACGTCTTGCGCTTCAAGGCACCCGATGCGCTACCGGACTTCCTGGCCGGTGACCTGGTCGGGATTGTGCCTCCGGGCAGTCCGATCCCCCGTTTTTACTCGCTGGCCAGCGGTTCGCAGGACGGCGTGCTGGAAATCTGCGTGCGCAAACACAACGGTGGCGTGTGCTCGGAATTCCTTCATGGCCTGGACATCGGAGCATCGATTGAAGCGTTTATCCAGCCCAACCCGCAATTTCGCCCGGCGTCGGGCACGCACCCGGTGATCCTGATCGGTGCCGGTACCGGCATCGGTCCATTGGCCGGTTTTATCCGCAACAACACGGCCCACCACCCAATGCACTTGTATTGGGGCGGGCGCAATCCGGCCTCGGACTTCCTCTACGAGCCGCAACTCAAGCAGTACCTGGCCGACCGGCGCCTGACAGCATTGCGCGCGGCCTTTTCTCAGGTTCAAGACCGCTGCTACGTGCAAGACCGGCTGATCGGCGATGCCCAGGCCCTGCGTCGACTGATTGAAAAAGGCGCCCAGGTGCTGGTGTGTGGCAGTCGCGAAATGGCCAAAGGCGTGATGCATGCCCTCGATGAGGTGTTGGCACCTCTCAACCTGACGGTGTTGACCCTCAAGGCACAAGGACGCTACCGTGAAGACGTCTACTGAGTTGCAGCGCTACAGCCTGAACGGCGAAACCATGGGCAGCCGCTACACTGCCCTGTTCTATGCCGGGGCCGGAATAGATACCGACGAAGTGGGTCGTCACTTGGCGTGCGCGGTGGCCCAGGTGGACCAACAAATGTCCACCTGGAAACCCGATTCGGACCTCAACCGCCTCAATGCTGCCCCCGAGCAGCAATGGATTTCGGTGCCCCAGGAACTGGCAACGGTGCTGTCAGCGGCACTGCGTGTCAGTCAGCAATCCGGCGGCGCCTTCGACATTGCCGTCGGTGATCTGGTGAATGCCTGGGGGTTCGGCCCCGCAGAACCGACCGTTACAGAACAGGCGCTCGCGACGATGCCGCCGCGCACCCGGCTGTCAGCCAGCGCCGCGTTGGTGGTCGACCCGTTACGCAATCAGGTGCGCAAACGCGCGCCGCTGCACCTTGATTTGAATGGCATCGCCAAGGGGTTTGGCGTCGATGAGTTGGCCCGTTGCCTGGAAGGTTTTGGCATCACCCGCTACCTGGTCGGCATCGATGGCGAGATGCGCGCCCGGGGCGTCAAACCCGACGGCCAGTGCTGGACCGTGGCGGTGGAAAAGCCTGACCGGGGCGTGCGTGCAGTCATGGGTGTGATGGAGCTTGGCGACGCCGCGATCGCGACCTCCGGGGACTACCGACAGTGGGTCGACGTGGCCGGTCAAGTCTATGCTCATACCATGAACCCGGCCACCGGCGCGCCACTGTGCAACCCGCTCGCCGCCGTCACCGTGGTGGCTGCTTCGTGCATGCTCGCCGATGCCTGGGCCACGGCGCTGATGGTGCTGGGTGAAACCGAAGGGCCACTTCTGGCACAGGAACGCGGGATGGACGCGCTGTTCGTGCTGCGCGACGGCCGACAATTCAAGGAAATATCCATTGTCGGCGGCCAGTTGCAGGCGCAGATTGAAACCCGCCCGATGTGAACCGCCCAATGACAGTGAGTAGCGCTCAACCATGAAATTCATGCACAGACACACCGAATCCCACCGCAGTGATCGTATCGGCTGGCTGCGCGCCGCCGTCCTGGGGGCCAACGACGGGATTGTCTCCACCGCCAGCCTGCTGATCGGCGTGGCCGCCGCCAACGCCAGCCACGC
>NZ_WIWK01000095.1:0-24421 GCF_009600165.1 Pseudomonas sp. FSL R10-0399 | reverse complement strand
GGGTTACGCGCCGTGGTGCCCAAACCGGGCCTGTTTAAAGGGTTGCTGGGCAGCGGTCAGGTGTTTCGCGCCGTGTTACCCGCGACCTTGCAAAGCAAGCTGCCACAGAACGTCGAGCCTGCCAAAGCACGCCCGACCCGCCGTCATGCCCGTCAGGTATTGATGCTCGAAGGCTGCGTGCAACCCGGCTTGTCGCCCAACACCAACGCGGCCACCGCCCGCGTGCTGGACCGGCTGGGCATCAGCATCACGCCAGGCCGTGAGGCCGGTTGTTGCGGCGCCGTGGATTACCACCTCGACGCACAAGCCGCGGGCCTGAACCGGGCCCGGCGCAACATCGACGCATGGTGGCCAAGCATTGAACAAGGCGCCGAAGCCATCGTGCAAACCGCCAGCGGCTGCGGGGCCTTTATCAAGGAATACGGGCACTTGCTGAGCACCGATCCGGCGTATGCCGACAAGGCCAAAAAGGTCAGCGCCCTGGCCAAGGACCTGGTTGAAGTGTTGCGCGACGAGCCTCTGGAAACCCTTGCCATCAGCAGCAGCCAGCGGGTGGCCTTCCATTGCCCGTGCACCTTGCAGCACGCACAAAAGCTCGGCGGCGCGGTGGAATCCGTCCTCACCCGCTTGGGTTTCAACCTCACTGCGGTGCCAGACAGCCACTTGTGCTGCGGCTCGGCAGGCACTTATTCGCTGACCCAACCCGAATTGTCGCGGCAACTGCGCGATAACAAGCTGAACGCGCTGGAAAGCGGCAAACCCGAGGTCATCATCACCGCCAATATCGGCTGCCAGACCCACCTTAACGGTGCCGGACGCACCCCGGTGAGGCACTGGATCGAGCTGGTCGAAGCGGCATTGCCTTAACCCCCCAACTCACTTGAGACCTGTCATGAAAAGCAAAGCCGTATTGAGCCAGACCGAAGTCCAGCAGATTCTCAAGGCTGCCCGCAGCGAGGCGCAGAACAACCAATGGGCCGTGAGCATCGCGATTGTCGATGACGGCGGCCACCCGCTGGCCCTGGAGCGGCTCGATGAGTGCGCACCGATCAGCGCCTACATCGCCACCGAAAAAGCCCGCACCTCAGCCCTGGGCCGCCGCGAGTCCAAAGGCTACGAAGACATGGTCAATGGCGGCCGCCATGCGTTTTTGTCCGCGCCGTTGCTGACCTCCCTTGAAGGCGGCGTGCCGATCATCGTCGACGGCCAGGTCATCGGAGCCATTGGCGTGTCCGGGGTCACCTCCGTGCAAGACGCGCAAGTCGCCAAAGCTGGCGCGCACAGCCTCAAATAAACCGAACTGAAGGAGAGATAACAGTGAGCGATTTCATTAACTGCCACGGCCTCAAGGTTGCACCCGTGCTGCACCACTTCATTGAACACGACGTGCTGCCGGGCACCGGGCTGGATGCGCAAGCGTTCTGGAGCGGTTTCGCCGGGCTGGTGCACGAACTGGCGCCGATCAACCGCGCCCTGTTAGCCGAGCGGGATCGCCTGCAAGGCGAACTCGACACCTGGCACCGCGCGCATCCCGGCCCGATCACCGACATGGCGGCGTACCGCAGCTTCCTCAGCGGCATTGGCTACCTGCAGGCGCAACCGGAGTTAGTCAAGGTCAACACGGCCAACGTCGACAGCGAAATCAGCACACAGGCCGGGCCACAGTTGGTGGTGCCTGCCGCCAATGCGCGCTACGCCCTGAATGCGGCCAACGCGCGCTGGGGTTCGCTGTACGACGCGCTCTATGGCACCGATGTGATCGCCAGCGACGGCGGCGCTGAAGCGGGCCGCACCTACAACCCGCTGCGCGGGGCCAAAGTGATTGCGTTTGCCCGGGTGTTTCTGGATCAGGCGTTCCCGCTGCAAAAGGGCTCGCACGTGGATGCCACGCGCTACCAGATTGAAGGCAGAACCCTGCTGGTCAGCCTCAAAGATGGCAGCCAGAGCGGTTTGGCCAACGCCGCCCAATACCTTGGTTATCAGGGTGCGCCCGCCGAGCCGACGGCCATTGTGCTCAAGCACAATGACCTGCACGTTGAAATCCAGATCGACCGCCACAGCGTCATCGGCCAGTCGGACGCCGCGGGGGTCAAAGACCTGCTGATGGAGGCCGCGCTCTCAACCATCATCGACTGTGAAGACTCGGTAGCGGCGGTCGACGCAGACGACAAGGTGCAGGTCTATCGCAACTGGCTGGGCTTGATGAAGGGCGACCTTAAAGAAGACCTGGTCAAAAACGGCAAAACCATCACCCGACGCCTCAACCCCGACCGCGAATACACCGGCGCCGACGGCTCGCCGCTGACGCTGCCGGGGCGCTCGTTGCTGTTTATCCGCAACGTCGGGCACCTGATGACCAACCCGGCGATCCTCGATAACCAGGGCCTGGAAATTCCCGAAGGGATTCTCGACGGCGTCATCACCAGCCTGATCGCCGTGCATGACCTGCAACGCCGGGGCAATTCCCGCGCTGGCAGCGTGTACATCGTCAAACCGAAAATGCACGGCCCGGCCGAAGTGGCTTTCGCCGAGCAGTTGTTCAGCCGGATCGAAGACCTTCTGCAGCTCCAACGCCACACCCTGAAAATGGGCATCATGGACGAAGAGCGGCGCACCAGCGTCAACCTCAAGGCCTGCATTGGCGCCGCCGCGTCACGGGTGGCGTTCATCAATACCGGCTTTCTCGACCGCACAGGAGACGAAATCCACAGCGCCATGCAAGCCGGGGCGATGCTGCGCAAGGGCGACATGAAAGGCACGCCGTGGATTGCCGCCTACGAGCGCAACAACGTGCTGGTGGGGCTTGACTGCAACTTGCGCGGCCGCGCACAGATCGGCAAAGGCATGTGGGCCATGCCGGACCGGATGGCCGACATGCTGCAACAGAAAATCACCCATCCCCAAGCCGGCGCCACCACCGCCTGGGTGCCATCACCCACGGCGGCGACCCTGCATGCGCTGCATTACCACCAGGTGTCGGTACACGACGTGCAAACCACCCTCGAAAAGACCCGCTACGCCGACGTCAGCGAGTCCCTGCTTGAAGGGCTGCTGACCGTGCCGGTGGTAAGCAAGGCCGAATGGTCAGCGGACGCCATCCGCGAAGAAGTCGAAAACAATGCCCAAGGTTTGCTGGGCTACGTGGTGCGCTGGGTTGAACAAGGCATTGGTTGCTCCAAAGTGCCCGACATTCACGACGTGGGCCTGATGCAAGACCGCGCGACGTTGCGTATTTCCAGCCAGCACATCGCCAACTGGCTGCTGCATGGCGTGATAAGCCGTGAGCAAACCCTCGAAATCTTGCAGCGCATGGCCCGAGTGGTTGACCAGCAAAACGCCGACGACCCGCAGTACACACCCATGGCGGCAAATTTTGATCAATCGGTCGCGTTTCAGGCGGCGTGCGCGTTGGTGTTTGAAGGGTGCGCGCAACCCAATGGCTACACCGAGCCGCTGCTGCACACGTTCCGGCTGGCGTATAAACAGTCGCAGGGGTAAACCTTGACGCAGCCTCGCGCTGCTCGGCAGCGACTACGCATCTGTGGCCGCTGCCGAGCAACGCGAGGCTGCGATCTTTAAATCGATCGTTCCATGCCAAAACGTAGTACCCCTCTATTACCTGCCCCGCTGCAATTGGTCTCATGATCCATTGGAATGTGCTTATAACAAGAACCAGAATTCCAAGGCAGGATGAGGCAATGGCAAAGTTTATTCATTCCATGATCCGCGTAGGCGATCTCGAAAAATCCATGCATTTCTATCAGCAGGCGTTTGGGCTTATCGAGTCGCATCGCCTGGAGTTTGACGACTTCTCACTGGTCTATCTGCGCGACATCGAGAGTGGCGCAGAAATAGAACTCACCTGGAACAAGGGCCAGACCGAGTACACCCACGGCACGGGCTACGGGCACGCCGCCTTCGTGGTCGATGATCTCGATCAGCAGTTCAAGCGCCTCAGCGACTTGCAGTGGTCGCCCGCCCCCATCAAAGAATTTAAAAGAGACGGCGAACTGCTCGCGCGGTTCTTTTTTATCCAGGACCCCGATGGCTACAAGATCGAGGTGCTGCAACGTGGAGGTCACTATCAATAGAAACACCTGATTGCTTTAAACCGGCGTCCGGCTGGAGGGGCTTACCGCTGTCACCCGCTCCCGCCAACCCGCGACCTGTGATTTGCCTGTGACACTGTTACTCCTATAAAAATAACAAGGAGACATTTCATGCAAGACCTAAAGGTCAATCGTCGTCGCTTCCTGCAAGGAAGTGGCGGGCTGCTGTTAGGCACCCTCATATTCAGTTCCGGCCCTATCGCGCTGCTGGCTCCCAGCCAGTCCTGGGCCATGGAAATGAACACACTCCCCAGTGATGCAGCATCGCAATTGTTGCTTGTGGTGCGGCGCATTTATCCCCATGACCGTATGGAAGACGCTGTCTACGCCTTTGCTGTGAAGGCGCTGGATGAGCGCGCATCGGCCGACCCTTCAATACTGCCGCAGCTGGAAAAAGGCCTCGCCGAGCTGGACACGCTGGCGGGCGGCAAGTGGGCGAGCCTGGATGAACACCAGCAAGTGGCCCTGCTTGAAAAAATCCAGAACAGCGACTTTTTCAAGCTGGTGCGCGGCACGTCGGTCAACTCGCTGTACAGCAATGAACTGGCCTACGAGCACTTCGGCTACGAAGGCGCCTCCTTCCCTAAAGGCGGCTACCTGATGCGCGGCTTCAATGACCTGAAGTGGCTACCCGCCGCGCCAGCCGATGCCAGTCCCAGTGCGTTTTGAGGAGCAGCGAACATGACGACTTACAGTTTTGACGACGATTCGGTAGTGATCATCATCGGCTCCGGCGCAGGCGGCGGCACGCTGGCCAACGAGTTGTGCCAAAAAGGCATCCCGGTGGTGTTGCTGGAGGCCGGTGCACGGCAATCCCCGGCAACGTTTATCAACGATGAATGGCCTTCGTTTGCGCAATTGTCCTGGGGCGACACCCGCACCACGTCGGGCTCCTGGCAGATCGCCAAAGACTTCCCCAACCTGCCCGCCTGGATCTGCAAAACCGTGGGCGGCACCACCACCCACTGGGCCGGTGCCAGTATTCGCCTGCAAGAACACGAATTTCGCGCGCGCCAGATGTACGGCGATGTCAAAGACGCCAACCTGCTGGACTGGCCCTTGACCCTGGCTGAACTGGAGCCCTATTACGAACGCGCCGAAAACAAAATGGGCGTCACCCGCACCCACGATATCCCCGGCTTACCGGGCAACAACAATTTCCAGGTGATGTACAACGGCGCCAAAAAGCTCGGCTACAAGGAGTGCTCAACCGGGCACATGGCAATCAACAGCCGTGGCCGTGACGGGCGAGCACAATGCATGCAGCTCGGATTCTGTTTCCAGGGCTGCAAGATGGGCGCGAAGTGGTCCACGCTGTATACCGAAATCCCCGCCGCCGAAGCCACCGGCAAGCTCGACTTGCGCACCCAGGCCCATGCCGTGCGCATCGAACATGACGCCAAGGGCCGCGCCAATGCCGTGGTCTATGCCGATGCCCAAGGCCAGTTGCACCGGCAAAAAGGCCGTATCGTGGCGATTGCCGGCAATGCGATTGAAACACCGAGACTGTTGCTCAACTCGTCCAGCGCGATGTTTCCCCACGGTCTGGGCAATGGCTCGGGGATGGTCGGCAAACACTACATGCGCCACACCACCGGCTCGGTATTCGCCGAGTTCAACGACCCGGTGCATTTCTATCGGGGCACGATCATGGCGGGGCTGATCAGTGACGAGTCGCGCTTCAACCCGGATCGCGGGTTTGTCGGCGGCTATGAAATGGAGACCATTTCTCTCGGCCCATCGTTTATGGCGGCGTTTTTTAATCCGGGCGCCTGGGGCCGGGATTTCACCCGTGTGATGGACAACTACACGCATCTGGCGGGCATGTGGCTGGTGGGTGAAGACATGCCCCGCGAGACCAACCGCATCACCTTGAGTGACACCAAGGACCACTTGGGCATCCCCGTGGCCAACGTGCACTACGACGATCACCCCAATGACCTGGCCATGCGCGAGCACGCCTTCAAACAAGGCAGCGAGGTGTACGAAGCGGTGGGCGCGCTGAAAACCCACCGCGTGCCGCCCTACCCTTCAACCCACAACCTGGGCACTTGCCGCATGAGCCTGAAAGAGGCCGACGGGGTGTGCAACAAACACGGCCAGAGCCACGAGGTGCCTAACCTGTTTATCTCGGACGGGAGTCAGTTCACCACCAGCGCGGCCGAAAACCCCACGCTGACGATTGTCAGCCTGGCCATCCGGCAAGCGGATTACATTGCCGAGGCCCTTAAAACCAAGGCCGCATAACGTTGACATCAAAAGATCGCGGGCCTCGCGATCTTTTGATCTTGATATCGCCCCGCACTTTCCGTATTGCGGAACAAATTCCGCATCTGTGATACTGGCCGCCCTTCTGACTGGCCAGGAACTCTTCTCCATGACCCATCGCTTGCGTGCCGATGCCGTGACGCTGCGTTACGAGCAACGGACGATTTCGACCGATCTTTCGGTCAGCATTATCGATGGCTCGTTCACCGTGATCGTCGGCCCCAACGCCTGTGGCAAGTCGACCTTGTTGCGCGCCTTGTCCCGCTTGCTGACCCCGGCCAGCGGCCAGGTGTTGCTTGATCAGCAGGTCATCACGCTGTTGCCGGCCAAAGAAGTTGCCCGCACCCTAGGTTTGTTGCCGCAAACGGCGGTGGCCCCCGATGGCATCACCGTGGCCGATCTGGTCGCCCGTGGACGTTATCCGCATCAGTCTTTTTTGCGCCAGTGGTCGCTGGCCGATGAGCAGGCCGTCAGCGCGGCAATGGCGGCAGCGCAGGTCACGGAACTGGCCGGCCGCTTGCTGGACGAACTGTCCGGCGGCCAGCGCCAGCGTGTGTGGATTGCCATGGTGCTGGCGCAGGAAACACCGATCCTGCTGCTGGATGAACCCACCACGTTTCTTGATATTGCCCACCAAATCGAGCTGCTCGAACTGCTCGCCCGCCTCAACCGCGAGGGCCGCACGATAGTCGCCGTGTTGCACGATCTGAATCAGGCCTGCCGTTACGCTTCACACATCATTGCGATGAAAGATGGTGCGATTGTCGACCAGGGCGCTCCCAGTGAAATATTCACCGAAGCGCTGGTCGAGCAAGTGTTCGGCCTGGCATCGGTGATCATTCCTGACCCGGTCACCGGCACCCCGCTGGTGGTGCCCAAGGCCCGGGCCATCGACTAAGGTTTACTCGCCACCCTGCCAGGGCAAACCGCCGGTGGACTGATTGACCCGATTGGCCGCATGGAACAGCGCACGGCGATCTTCGGGCGATTTCAACTGACCCAGATCGGCCACGGTGGTCATCACGCAGACCAGCTCGCCCTGGGCGTCAAACACCGGGGCCGCCTGCCCGGTCACGTTCGACAGCAAGTGGCTGGTGAGCTCGGACCAGCAAGCACTGCGCACATCTTCAAGTACCGCCTTGGTTGGCGGCGTGCCGCGAAAATGCGCGGGCTGTTGCTTGCGCGCTGCATCAATCGTGGTCTTCGGCAAAAAGGCCTGAAACACCAGCCCGCAGGCGGTGTTGTCCAGCGGCAGGATATCGCCCAAAGCTAACGGGCTGATGGAGAAGTAGGCGCTGCGATACCAGCGCACCAGCGTCGGCCCGCGGTCGGTCCAGATCGCCACCCCGCCACTGGCGGCATGCTGGTAGGCCAGGGCTTTCATTTGCGCGGCGGCGATTTCTACCGCGTCCACACGTTTGAGGGCGCCAATGCCAATGCTCAGCGCCGCCGGGCCGAGGTCATACAGGCCGGTGGCCGGGTCCTGTTTGGCCAGGCCTTCCTTGACCAGGCTTTGCAGGTAGCGATGGGTCGTGGAACCGCCGGTACTGGTGCGCCGGGCGACTTCACCCAAGGCCAGTTCGCGCTCAGCGCTGGCCAGCACATTCAAAAACCGTGCAGCAATGGCCACCGACTGAATCGTGCCCGAACGCTTTTCGTTCGGGGTCTCGGGGGCCTCGTCGTCCACGCTGGCCTTCAACTTCTTCAAATAACCTCTCCTCGCCACTGTCTCGCAGCAGTCTCTCAATAGGCATCCATCGACGACGCGATGACGCAACGGCGATGCGCATGATACCGACTTTAGCGTCCCTTACTGCGGACAAAAAAAGCAGCGTAGTTCACACCAACAAATACCGCATAGAGGAATGAATTCTTTATTGAGGAACGTAATGGCTACATGCTAGGATCGCCATTAACGAGGATCATTCTCATTTGGAGCATCTCTTGAAGGCCTATCCATCCCGCAAGCTGAGCCGTGGTTTCAGCGTTTTAACCTTGTCTACCCTGCTCGGCGCGTCCTGTGCGCTGGCTGAAGAGAGCGTGGTCAGCGAGAAGAAAACATCGCTGGTGTTCGAGCCGATTACCGTCACCGGCGAGAAACTTGAGCGTGAGTTAAAGAACACCGCCTCCTCGGTCACGGTCATCAGCGGTCGCGAAATCGACCAGCAAAAAACCGGTGACTCGACGGTTCACGAAGTGCTCCAGGGCGTACCCAACGTGATCTACACCGACACCGTGGGCGCTCCGGTCATTCGCGGGATGGACAGCCAGGGGCCGAACAACGGGCAGAACGTGTTCTGGGGCGGCACCGTGCCCCGCGCGACGATCAACCTCGACGGCCATTACCTGAATTACAACGAGATGTTCTTTGGCGCGACGTCGGTCTGGGACCTGGACAGCATCGAAGTGTTCCGCGGGCCGCAAACCACCTCGCAAGGGGCCAACGCGATTGCCGGGGCGATCATCGTCAACACCAAAAACCCGACCTTCACCCCCGAGGCGCTGTACCAGGCTGAAATCGGCAATTACAACCACAAACGCACCTCGATTGCCCTCTCCGGCCCATTGATGGGCGAAGACCTGGCGGGCCGTCTGGCGGTGGATTACTCGGCCCGCGACACGTTTATTGACTACACCAGCCCCAACTTCCAGAAGGGCAAGACCGATCAAGACTTCAGCGCGCTGAACGCCCGCGCCAAATTGCTCTGGCTGCCCAGTTCGATCACCGGGCTGGAAGCCAAGCTGACACTGGTCCACAACGACAGCAACCGCCCCAGCCAGGAAGCGGCCTCCGAGCCTTTCCACAAGCTCGACCACACCACCACGACCATGCCGTCGTGGGAGCAGACCACCAACACCGGGATCCTCGATGTCAGCTATGACTTCGACAACGGCCTCAAACTGTTCAATCAGGCGCAGTACTCGCACTCCAGCGTCAAACGCTACACCGGCATTCGCGGCCAGGGCGACGCCGACGTCAAGCAGAACAACCTGTCCAACGAAACGCGCCTGACCTTTGGTGACCAGCACAGCGAATTCAGCGGGGTCGGCGGTGTGTATGTGGCCCGCACCAAATCCGATGAATCCCTGCTGCTGTCGGGGCTGTCGAGCTTTGATGACACCAAGGAAAACTACGGCGTCTTCGGTGAATTGAATTACCGCCTGAACGACCGCTGGACCCTCAGCAGCGGCCTGCGTTATCAGGAAGACCGCATTGACCGCCAGGGCACTTCGGTGCTCGCCCCCGGCCCGCTGGACTACCAGAAAACCTTCTCGGCGTTTCTGCCCAAAGTGTCGCTGGCCTTTGCCGCCACCCCGGACTGGACCGTTGGCGCGATGGTCAGCCGTGGCTACAACCCGGGCGGCATGTCGCTTAACCTGAGCACCCGCCAGTGGCAGGATTTCAAGGAAGAATCGGTCTGGAACTACGAACTGTTCACCCGCGCCAACCTGCTCGATGACCGGCTGATCCTCAGCGCCAACCTGTTCTACATGGACTTCAAGGACGCGCAGTACAACATCCCGGTGGTGATCTCGCCCGGCGTCGCCCAGTCGTACACCATCAATGCCGAAAAAGCCCATGGCTACGGGCTTGAGCTGGGTGCGGACTACCAAGTGCTGGACACCCTCAAACTGCGCGGCAGCGTTGGCACCTTGCGCACCCGCATCGACAAGATCTCCAGCAACGAGGCCTATCAGGCCAATGAATTTGCCCGTTCCCCCGGCTACAGCCTGAGCTTTGGCCCGAGCTGGGACATCACCGATAAAGCCAACCTGTCGGTGCAAGTGCGGCATTTCGACGGCTACTACTCCGACACCGCCAACACCAAGAGCCTGAGCATCGACTCGTACACTCTGACCGATGCGCGCATGAGTTATCGCTTCAGTGAAGCGGTCGAGCTGTATGGCTACGTGAAGAACGTCTTCGACGACCGCTCCGCCATTTACATGCAGCAAAACCGTGGCATCGGCGGCCTTGAAGCGAGCATGACCACACCCCGGATGTTCGGCGTCGGGGTCAAGGGCGCGTTCTGATCCCCCGCCCCTCTGTAGGAGCGAGCTTGTCTCGCGATCTTTTTGTTTAGGTCACAAAGGTTTGATCATGAGTCGCAAAAAACACCTGCACATCGGTCTGTCCCTGGCGCCCACCTGGTTGAGCGGCGACGGCTGGAGACGCGAAAACAGCAACATCGAAGGGATTTTCACCGCTGATTACGCCATTGACCTGGCCCGCCGCGCCGAAGCCGCACACCTGGACTTTGTGTTCCGTCCGGACGTCAGCAGCATGCCCACCGAAATGCTTGCCAGCGGCTCCGGATTTGCCAGCCTCGACCCCACGGTGCTGCTGGCGGCCGTCGCCCGGGAAACCACGCATATCGGCCTGGTCTCCACCGTCTCGACCACCTTTTTTCCGCCGTACGTGGTTGCCCGTCAGCTGCAATCACTGAACTGGGTGAGCCGTGGCCGCGCGGGCTGGAACATCGTCACTGCCCTGCAAGGCCACGAAAATTTTGGTCTGGAACACATGCCCGGCGCCGAAGAGCGCTATGAGCGCGCCGCCGAATTCACCCAGGTGGTGCAGGCGCTGTGGGCCAGCTTCCCCAGTGAAGCCTTGCAGATAGACCGCGCCAGCGGCCGTTATGCGGACGTGGCCCAGGTCAATCCGATCAACCATGACGGCAAGCACCTCAAGGTCAAAGGCCCGCTCAATTTGCCCGCCTTCCCCGACACCCGCATCCCGCTGATTCAAGCCGGCGCGTCAGACTCCGGGCGCGATTTTGCGGCCTCGGTGGCCGACCTGGTGTTCGCCCCGACGCCCGATATAGAGGCCGCCCAAGACCTGCGCCGCGACCTGTCTGAACGTGCCCTGCGCCACGGTCGCAACCCGGCGGATATTCGTTTGTTGCCCGGCCTCAGCCTGTACCTGGCCGCCACCCGCGAAGAAGCCCGCGCCCTGTTTATGCAAACCCATGCCCGCCTCGACCGCACGCGCAAACTGGCGTCGATCAAAGACATGATCGGCCTCGACCTGAGTCACTGGGCAGCCGATCGCCTGGTGACCAGGGCCGACCTGCCTGAAGTACCGCCCAGTGCCGGGAGCCGTACCCATAACAGCCTGCTGCGACGCCTGATCGAACGCGAATCACTGACCATTGACCAACTGCTGCTGCGCCCGGAAGTGATTTCGGCGGCGCACTGGCAAGTGGTGGGCACCGTCGATGATGCCGTGGAGCAGATCCTTGAATGGGCCGACTCGGGCGCCATTGACGGGTTTATCGCGGCGCCGGGAGGGGCTGTCGAGTCCGTGCATTTATTTCTGCAGCAGGTGATGCCGCGTCTGGTACAAGCCGGGCGTTTCCGCGAGCAATACAGCGGCTCGACCTTTGCCCATCACCTCAACGAGCCATGCACCGATGATTAAACTGCGCGCCCTGCCCTTGTTGTCGCTGGCGGCCTTGCTGCTGGCCAGTGTCGCCCACGCCGCCGACACACCCCGGCGCATCGTTTCGACCACTCCCAGCGTGACCGGCATCTTGCTGGCCATGAACGCGCCCTTGATCGCCACTGCCGCGACCACCCCCAGCAGACTGTCTGACGCCAAGGGCTTTTTCACGCAATGGGCTGAGGTGGCCGACCAACGCGGGGTGCAGGTGTTGTACAGCAATTTGCTGTTCGACATCGAAGCAGTGATCGGCCAGGACCCGGACCTACTGGTGCTGTCTGCCACCGGGGCCGACAGCGTGATTCAGCATCAGGGTGAGCTGCAAGCCCAGGGCATCAACACCACCGTGGTCAACTACTCGAACCAGAGCTGGCAGCAAATGGCGGTTGAACTGGGCAAGGTAACGGGCCTGGTACAGCAGGCACAGGACGCGATCAAGCGTTTCGACGACTACACCGCGCAGGTTGCCGCAACCCTGACGCCGCCTGCCGAACCGGTGAGCGTGGTCGGCTACAACATTGCCGGGAGTTACTCGGTCGGCCTGCCGAGCAGCCCGCAGGCGCGCCTGTTGTCGGCGCTGGGTTTCAAGGTCGCTGGCTTGCCTGAGGCGCTGGACGCGCAAGTGCGACGCAGCTCGGACGTGGGCTTTATTTCCCGTGAAAACCTGTCCAGGGCGATTGTCGGTGACAGCGTGTTTTTACTCGGCGGCAATAACGCCGACGTGCAAGCGTTTCTCGCGGATCCGGTGCTGGCCAACCTGCCTGCGGTGATCAATAAACGGGTCTACCCGCTGGGAGTCAGCTCGTTTCGCATCGACTACTACTCGGGGCGGCAAATGATCGACACCGTGGCACGGAGTTTTCACTGAGTGAGGCCATTGTCTTTGCAATACACCGCACGCGGTGATGCCCGCCAACGCAAGCGTTACCGGGGGCTGATCGGCGGCGTTGCGTTGCTGTTGTTGATGAGTGTGCTGAGCTTGACGCTGGGCTCACGCTCGATTGATCTGGCGCAGGTGCTGGACGCGCTCAGGCACTACGACCGGCATAACGACTTGCACCTGATCGTGCGCGAAATGCGCGTGCCGCGCACGTTGGTGGCAATCCTCGCCGGGCTGGCCCTGGGCGTGGCCGGGGCGATCATGCAAGCCGTGACGCGCAACCCGCTGGCTGAACCGGGCCTGCTGGGGATCAACGCCGGTGCCGCGCTGGCGGTGATCATCGGCGCGGTGGCGTTCCATGTGGTCACGCCACTGGCCTATGTCTGGTTTGCCTTTATCGGCGCCGGGCTGGCCGGGATAGCGGTGTTCATCATCGGCCAGGCCCACTCCAGCGGGAACAACCCGGTGCGGCTGGTACTGGCCGGGGCCGGGTTGTCGATCATGCTGACCTCGATCACCGGGATCTTCATCCTCAATGCCCCTACCGAAGTGTTCGATCAGTTCCGCCATTGGGCTTCCGGTTCACTTGAGCGCAGCGGTATGGAGGCAGCCGCCATCTTGGCCGTGACGGTCAGCCTCGGCTGCACGGTGGCCCTGTTGATTGTCAGCAACCTGAACATTTTGGCGTTGGGCAAGGACCTGGGCCTGGCACTCGGCGCCAGCCCGCGCTCGACCTGGCTGCTGGCGTGCCTGGCGGTCATGCTGCTGGCCGGGGCAGCCACGGCTGGGGCCGGGCCGATTGCCTTTGTCGGGCTGGTGGCACCGCACATTGCCCGCTTGCTGGTGGGCCCGGATTATCGCTGGATCCTGCCCTACTCCGGGCTCTACGCGGCCATTTTGTTGCTGGGCGCCGACGTGCTGGGCCGAGTGGTAGTCGCCCCGTCTGAAATCGCTGCCGGGATCGTCGCCCTGTTGCTCGGCGGGCCCTTCTTTATTGCTGTGGTGCGCAAGTACCGACTGAGCCAACTATGAAAAACAGCCTGCCCGCCGTAGTTCGTTTCGCCCACTGCTCGTTTGTCTGGCGCCCACGGGCGGCATTGATCGGCGCCGGATTACTGCTCTTGGTACTGCTGCTGGCCGTGCTGTTACTGGGCATCGGCACCTTGCACCTGAGCCCCGGCGAGGTGCTCGCCAGCCTGTTCGGCCTGGGTGACAACCCGACGGCCGAGCGGATCATTCAGCGGGTGCGTTTGCCCCGCGTGCTCACCGCCGTGTTTGTCGGCGCCGCGTTGGGCATGGCAGGGTCGGTGTTTCAGTCGATCTCGCGCAATGCGCTGGGCTCGCCGGACATCATTGGCTTTACCACCGGCGCAGCCAGTGGCGCCATTGTGCAAATCATCCTGTTCAATGCCGGGCCGTTGGGCACCTCGCTGGCGGCCGTACTCTCAGGCGTCTGCACAGCCGCCGTGGTGTTTGTCCTGTCGCTGAAAGGCCGCACCACCGGCGGCTATCGTCTGGTGCTGGTGGGGATTGGCGTCGGCGCCATGCTCACCGGCCTCAACACCGTCTTGCTGGTGACCGGCGACCTCGATCAGGCCATGACCGCGCAACTGTGGTTGTCGGGCTCGCTGAACACCCGCACCTGGTCCCACGTGGTGCCTGCTGCAATAGGCTTTGTACTGATCGTGCCGATTGCGATCTACCATGCGCGGCCGTTGAACATGCTCGAGATGGGTGACGACACCGCTTGCCAACTGGGCGTCCCGGTTGAGCGCTCGCGACTGGTGATGGTCATGGCCGCCGTGGGTTTGACCTCGATCGCCACGGCGGCGGCCGGGCCGATCAGCTTTATCGCCCTGGCAGCGCCGCAACTGGCCAGACGCCTGACCGGCTCACCGGACATCCCGCTGGTGTCCGGCGCCATCATGGGCGCCCTGCTGTTACTCAGCGCCGACCTTGTAAGCCAGCGCTTCCCGCTGAACCTCAACCTGCCCATCGGCCTGACCACCGGGCTGTTGGGCGGTTTTTACCTGCTGTGGCTACTGACCCGAATTCGCAAGCCAATCGGCTAACTCTCTGTTGGAATACACGCTAGTGAAGTGTGGGAGCGGGCTTGCTCGCGATGGCCTTCAGAGCCCCCCATTAAGTCGGTCAGTACGCGTCATCGTTAACGACCATCGCGAGCAAGCCCGCTCCCACAGAGCCTGAATGGCTTAAGTGAGCGGCATTCCCACGCAAAAAATTAATTCCTCTGCAATCCGCAGAAAAGCCGTTGTGTCCGCTCGAAGACTGATGTTATGTTGATAACACAAAGAGTGAAAATGACACTCATATAACACTCACCTGTCGGCGCGCGTTGATCTTTATGGAAAAAAACAATTTTTTTCAGTTGCTGGAACATGAGTTTTCCAGCATGACGCCGACCGGCAAGCGCATTGCCAGTTACTTGCTCGGCAACCCGCAACAACTCCCTTTCGAGTCCGCGGACAGCATTGCGCTGCAAGCCTCAACCACCGGAATTTCGGTCGGGCGGTTCTTGCGCTCGTTGGGTTATCAGAACCTCGACGACGTCAAACAGAGCTTGCGCGGTGAAGTGCCTGCGTCCTGGTTGATCACCGACCGGATTGCAGCCTTTCGCGCTGAAAGCAACGGCGGTGACGCACTCGACCGTTCGATGCAACGTGAAATCGAAGCGATCCAGTACGTCTATGAAGTGGCGCGCAGCGAAGCCTTTGCCCAGATCGTCAAACGCATCCACGAAGCCGATGCCGTGTTCATTATCGGCATCCAGTCCACCCGCGGGATTCTCACGGCTTTTCACAGCCACCTTGAGTACATCCGCCCCAAGGTTTTCTACGTAGACGGCCTGTCCGGCATTTACGCGGAGACGTTGAATTCAGGCTTCGACAACCCCTACGCGATCATTGCCGACTTTCGCGCGTATTCCAGCGTGACCCAGACCTTCTGCCAGGCGGCCCTTGAAAACGCATTGCCGCTGGCCCTGATTACCGACCTGCAATGCCCGTGGGCCCGTGACTACGCGCTGGACCTGTTGCAGATCAAAACCGATGTGGGCCAATTTTGGGATTCCCCGGCGCCGCTGGCATGCCTGTTGAATCTCATGGTTTCAGCTGTTGCGCAGCAATATGGCGAACACCTGGACGTCCGTTTGGCCAAGAACCGTCAACTGCAAAAAGCCTTCGGCCAGTTCGAAGGTTAAGCGCAGTGCCCCAACCGATTTCACCAGGAGTGAGTGTGTGAATCAGAGCGTTACCAGTCCCAGCCCGCTGATTGAGATTGATGCCCGGCAGTTTCAGGTGCAGATCAACATGATCTACGCCACTGCCGACAATCTGGCCGGCAAAGTGATCTACCCGACAACCCGTTGCCTGCTGCATCGCGATGCCGCTGCCTGCCTGCGCAAGGCCAGCGAACTGGCGCGACTGGCCGGTTACAGCCTGCTGATTTATGACGCCTACCGGCCGCCTGCTGCGCAGTTCCTGTTGTGGGAAGCCTTGCCCAACGGCGACTACGTGCGCGATCCGCATCTGGGCTCACACCACAGTCGTGGTGTCGCGGTTGACCTGACACTGGTGGACGGCGACGGCGTAGCGCTCGATATGGGCACGGGTTTCGACACCATGGAAGAACCCTCGCACCAGTTCTACCCACACTTGCCCGTGCAGGTGCAACGCAATCGCTTGCTGCTGTTAGGGGTGATGCTCGGAGCCGGCTTTCAGCCGATCGCCAGTGAATGGTGGCATTACGAATTACCCAACGCCGACGACTACCCGTTGATCCACGAGTAACACCTGTTTGAGCCGTAAAAGGTCGATGAAACCAAAGAGTTTCAGGGCCAACGCACTACCAGAAAAGAACAACAAAAACGCTGTAAACATGCTTCAACTGCTACTGCCCGGTTATAGATTCCAAAAAAAAACCTGACCCACTTCCAGACATCGAATGTTGAAGGAAACCGGCAATGACCGTCATGAACCCCGTGAACCGCCACACCCCTCCCCGTGCCCGCAGATTGGCGCTGAGTTTTTTGTGTGCCGCCTTGAGCCTCGGCGCCTGGCAGGCTGCTACCGCCGCCGTGGCACAGGACACGCTGATTATCGGCAAACCCGCCGACCCGCAAACCCTCGACCCCGCCGTGACGTTCGATAACAACGACTGGACCATTACCTACCCGTCCTATCAGCGTTTGGTGGGCTACAAGACCGACGGTGACAAGAGCAGCACCGAAGTCGAGGGCGACCTGGCCGAAAGCTGGACCGTGTCCCCCGACAACCTGGTATGGGAATTCAAGCTCAAGCCGGGCAACAAGTTCGATGACGGCAGCGCCGTAGACGCCGCAGCAGTGAAATTCTCGTTCGACCGTTTGATGACCCTCAAGCAAGGGCCGTCCGGGGCATTCCCGGAAGACATGGTGGTCACTGTGGTTGACCCGCAGACCATCCGCTTCACCCTGAAAACACCTTTTGCGCCGTTCCTCTACACCCTGGCCCACAACGGCGCCTCGGTGATCAACCCGCTGGTGGCGAACAAAGGCGCAGACACCAACGCCTGGCTGTCCAGCCACACCGCAGGTTCGGGCCCTTATCGTCTGGCCAATTGGCAAAAAGGCCAGTCGCTGACCCTGGAGCCAAACCCTCACTACGCCGGCCCCGCGCCTGCGTTGAAAACCGTGGTGTTGAAAATCATCGCCGAGCCTTCGGTACGTCGCTTGCAACTGGAACGTGGCGACCTCGACATTATTGAGGACATGCCCGAAGACCAGTTGGGGGCGCTGGCCAGCAAGCCAGGCATTGCAGTCAAAGAGTACCCGTCCCTGCGGGTGACCTACCTGTACCTCAACAACAAAAAAGGCCCGTTGACCAACGTTGACGCCCGCCGTGCGATCACCGAAGCGGTGGACTACAAAGGCATCGTCAGCGGCATTCTCAAGGACAAGGCCGAGCTGCTGAACGGGCCGATCCCCAAAGGCATGTGGGCGTATGACAGCTCGCTGCCGAACATGAAGCAGGACATGGCGGCAGCAGCCGACAGCCTGGCCAAAGTGCCGAAAAAGATCACCAACCTGAGTTACATGTACTCGGACAAGGACGCCAACTGGGAACCGATTGGCCTGACCTTGCAAGCGGCCCTGATGCCGCTGGGCATTAACCTCAAGATGGAAAAAACTGCCAACGCCACCCTGCGCGAACGTGTGGGCCAGGCCGACTACGACATCGCCGTCGGCACCTGGAGCCCTGACTTCGCCGACCCGTACATGTTCATGAACTTCTGGTTCGACTCCAAAATGCAGGGCCTGCAAGGCAACCGCTCGTTCTACAGCAACCCGCAGGTCGACACGCTGATTCGTGAGGCGGCCACCACCAGCGATCAGGCCAAGCGCGTTGAGTTGTATCAGGACGCGCAAAAGCTGGCGCTCAACGACAGTGCGTACGTGTACCTCTACCAAAAGAGCTACACCTTGCCGATGCGTGATTCGGTCAAAGGCTATGTGTTCAACCCCATGCTCGAACAGGTCTTCAACCTGGGCAGCATGAGCAAGTGAACCAGCGCTTTCGTGCACGCCGCTAAAGGCGTGCACGGTTTTCTGATATCTGTCGTTTGAGTAACAGAGGTGCCTTATGGCCTTCCTGACGTTGTTGCGCAAGCGCCTGCTTGGCCTGTTGCTGGTCGTGTTCGGTGTTTCGCTGATTACTTTTGCCATTTCCCACCTGATTCCTGGCGACCCCGCCCGACTCATTGCCGGTGACCGTGCCAGCGATGAGCTGGTGGCCGGCATCCGCCATCAACTGGGGCTTGACTTGCCGCTGTACCAACAATATGGCCGTTACTTGCTGGACCTGGTGCAGGGCGACCTCGGCACGTCGATCCGCACCAATCGCCCGGTGCTCGAAGACCTGCAGGCGTTCTTCCCGGCGACCCTGGAACTGGCGGTGGTCGCGTTGTTCCTGGCGATCGTGGTGGGCGTACCGCTGGGTGTGTTGTCGGCCGTCTATCACAACCGCGCCATCGACCAGATTGCACGGACCCTGGCGGTCACCGGGATTTCAACCCCGGCTTTCTGGCTGGGGCTGGGCGCCATCGTGCTGTTTTATGGCCACCTGGGCTGGCTGCCCGGTGGCGGGCGCCTGTCCGAAGGGCTTGCCCCGCCAACCACGATCACCGGGTTCTACCTGATTGACGCCCTGCTGGCCGGAAACTTCAGCCTGTTTGTGGACGCGCTCAAACACCTCATCCTGCCCGCCGCCACACTGGGTTTCGTGACGCTGGGGGTGATCGCCCGGCAAATTCGCTCCGCCATGCTCGACCAGCTCGGCGAGGACTATATCCGCACGGCCCGCGCCTATGGCCTGTCGCGCTGGACCGTGATCCTGCGCCACGCCCTGCCCAATGCGTTGATCCCTTCGGTGACGGTGCTCGGCCTGACCCTGGGCGACTTGCTATACGGCGCAGTGCTCACCGAGACCGTCTTCGCCTGGCCCGGCATGGGCGCCTACGTCGTCAAGTCGATCCAGTCGCTGGATTTCCCTGCGGTAATGGGTTTCGCCATTTTGGTGTCGTTTATCTATGTGTTGCTGAACATGGCCATCGATCTTCTGTATCGCGTGATCGACCCGCGTATCGGCGAGGTGAATTGAAATGTCCGTTCCTCTGACTTCCGCCGCCCCCACCCCGCGCTGGCGCGAGCAAACCGCCTACTTGATCCATCAGATCCGCCGCAGTCCGCTGACCATGGCCGGTTTGGCCATCACCCTGATGGTGGTGCTGTGCATGATCTTCGCGCCATGGCTGGCCAGCCATGACCCTAACGCCCTGAACCTCTCGGCGCGTTTGGCCGCGCCGTCTGCCGAGCACTGGTTCGGAACCGATGAAGTAGGCCGTGACCTGTTCAGCCGGGTTCTGTTCGGCAGCCGTCAATCGGTCGGCGTCGGTTTGTTCGTGGCCTTTTCCGCGTGCTTTATCGGCGGGCTGCTGGGCTGTTTTTCCGGGGTGATTGGCGGGCGTTTCGACGCCGTGACCATGCGCATGATGGACATCATGCTGTCGGTTCCATCACTGGTGCTGATCATGGCCCTGGCGGCCGCACTGGGCGCCAGCCTGTTCAATGCCATGCTGGCGATTACTCTGGTGCGGATCCCTTCTTATGTGCGATTGGCCCGCGGCCAGTCTTTGAGCATTCGCCAGATGGGCTACGTCAAGGCCGCCGAAACCTTCGGTGCCGAGCGCTGGCACATGGTCCACTGGCACGTTGCGCGCAACGCCATGCCGCCTCTGCTGGTGCAACTGAGCCTGGACATCGGCAGCGCCATTCTCATGGCCTCGGCCCTGGGCTTTATCGGCCTGGGTGCGCAACAGCCTACCGCTGAGTGGGGGGCAATGGTCGCCACCGGGCGCAATTACATTCTGGATAACTGGTGGTACTCCACCTTCCCGGGGCTGGCGATTCTGATTACGGCGACGGGCTTCAATTTGTTGGGCGATGGCGTACGCGATCTGCTCGATCCACGCCAGCAGGGGAAATAAGCATGTCTACTTGCAATCCAGTGTTGGCCATCGACAACTTGAGCCTTGAGTTCCCGGCCTACAAGAGCAGCGTCAAGGCCCTCAATGGCGTGTCTTTGCACGTCAACCCCGGCGAAATTGTGGGCGTGGTCGGCGAGTCCGGGTCGGGTAAATCCGTCACCGCGATGCTCAGCATGCGCTTGCTGCCCGAGCGCAGTTACCGGATCACCTCCGGCAGCCTGAGCATGCTCGATCGCGACATGCTCAACACCCCTGAAAAAGAGCTTTTGAAGATTCGCGGCCGTGATGCGGCGATGATCTTCCAGGAGCCGATGACCGCACTCAACCCGACGCGGCGGATCGGTCGGCAAATGCTCGACGTGATCATCCATCACCAAAAAATCAGTACACAACAGGCCCGGGCCAAGGCCATCGAGCTGCTGCGCGACATGCACATCGCCAGCCCCGAGCAGGTTCTGGACAGCTACCCGTTCGAACTGTCGGGCGGCATGCGCCAGCGGGTCATGATTGCCCTGGCGTTCTCATGTGAGCCGCAGTTGCTGATCGCCGACGAGCCCACCACCGCACTCGACGTCACGGTGCAGCGTCAGGTGCTGCTGTTACTGCAAGAAAAGGCCCGGCAAAAAGGTACTGCCATTCTGTTGATTACCCACGACATGGCCCTGGTGTCGCAGTTCTGCGACCGGGTGTACGTGATGTACACCGGCGCAGTGGTTGAGCAAGGGCTGACCGCGGATGTGATGCGCCATCCGCGCCATCCCTACACCCAGGGGTTGCTCAGCGGCTTGCCGGAAATGGTCGAGCCGGGGCAGCCCTTGATGACCATTCCCGGGCAAGTGCCGAATCTCTCGCGCCTGCCCGTCGGCTGCACGTTCGCTGAGCGCTGCCAGCATGCGTTGCCGATATGCAGCGAGCGGCCGGTGTTGACCGCCATCAACCACGATGAACAACGTAAAAGCGCTTGCTGGCTACCGCATAAGGAGCTTTCGTGATGAACAGTGCAGTGTCTGAATCGGTGGCCGTGGTGCCTCACGAGATCCTTCAATTGACCGACGTGCGGGTGCGCTTCCCCGTCAGCAATGACTGGCTGGGACGGCCCCGGGGCTATGCCCATGCTCTGAATGGCATCGACCTTCAGGTCAGGGCCGGAGAAACCCTGGGCATCGTCGGAGAGTCCGGCTGTGGCAAAAGTACCCTGGCGCAAGTGCTGATGGGCCTGGTTGCCCCCAGCAGTGGCGCGTTGAGCTGGGCCAACGGCAACAAAGGCCAGGGCAGCAGCAATGTGCAAATTGTCTTTCAGGACCCGCAATCATCACTGAACCCGAGGTTGCCGATCTGGCGCATCATCACCGAGCCGCTTTATGCGCGCGGCATGCGCTCACGCGAACAGATGCGCGACATTGCCTCGAAAGTGGCCGCCCAGGTCGGTATCCGTCCGGAATACCTGGACCGTTTTGCCCACCAGTTCTCCGGCGGCCAGCGCCAGCGGATCGCCATTGCCAGAGCCTTGTCGTCGGACCCGGACATCATCGTGCTCGACGAGCCCACCTCTGCGCTGGACATCTCGGTGCAGGCGCAGATCCTCAACCTGCTGGCCGAGTTACAACGGGCGCGCAATCTGACCTACATCCTGATTTCCCATAACGTCTCGGTGGTACGGCACATGTCTGACCGGGTGGCCGTGATGTACTTGGGGCAGATCGTCGAGCTGGGCAGCGCGGCGCAAGTTCTCGATCAGCCGCGCCACCCGTACACCCGCCTGCTCTTCGAAGCCGTTCCCCGCCTGGGCGTGCCATTGCGGGCCGAACAGGTGGCAGCGCCCACCGAATTGCCGGGCAACCGAAACCTTCCCCAGGGGTGTTTCTTCCGCGAACGCTGCAGCCTGAGCACCGACGGCTGCCAACAGCCGCAAGCGCTTGAGACGGGGGTCCGGTGTCATGTGCAGCAGTGAATAAAGCGCTGTGGCCAGCGTGCTCGCGGTCTTTTGATCGGGTGTTTTGAAGATCAAAAGATCGCGAGACAAGCTCGCTCCTACAGGCGAGGTGAACGGTTTGTCAGCTGTGCAGTGCCCGCTCGTAGGCGGCCAGCACGGCTTCGTGCATGGCTTCGGACATGGTCGGGTGCGGCAGGATGCTGTCGATCAGTTCAGCCTCGGTGGTCTCAAGCCCACGGGCGATGACGTAGCCCTGGATCATTTCGGTGACTTCTTCACCCACCATGTGTGCGCCCAACAGTTCGCCGCTGTCGGCGTCAAAGATGACTTTGACGAAACCTTCGGTGGCGCCCATGGCGATGGCCTTGCCGTTGGCCACGAAGGGGAATTTACCGACGTTGATCGCCTTGCCGGCCGCGCGTGCCTGGGCTTCGGTGTAGCCCACGCTGGCCACTTGCGGGTGGCTGTAGGTGCACGCGGGGACGCTGAGCGGGTTCAACGGATGCGGGGTTTGCCCGGCGATTTTCTCTACGCAGATCACCGCTTCGTGGCTGGCCTTGTGCGCCAGCCACGGTGCCCCGGCAAGGTCGCCAATGGCGTACACACCCGGTTCGTCGGTGCGACAGTAGTCATCGACCTGCACATGGCTGCGCTCGACCTTGACCCGAGTCCCTTCGAGCCCAAGGTCTTCAACGTTGCCCACAATCCCGGCCGCCACCAGCACCACATCGGCCTGTAACGTCTCCTGGCGCTTGCCTTGCAGTTGCACCTGGACGCTGCCCTGCTGGACGTGACTGCTTTTGACTGCACAACCGGTGTACAAGTTGATGCCTTCGCGGGTCAGGGACTGGGCCACGTGGGCGCTGATGTCCTGGTCTTCGACCGGCAGGATGCGCTCGGCCATCTCCACCACACTGACGTGGGCACCCAGGGCGTGGTAGAAGCTGGCGAACTCGATGCCGATGGCGCCGCCACCGATGATCACCAAACGCTTGGGTATGCTTTTTGGCACCAGCGCTTCGCGGTAGGTCCAGAAGTGTTGGCCGTTTGGCTCCATGCCCGGCAGCACGCGGGCCCGTGCGCCGGTGGCAAGGATGATGTGCGCCGCACGCAGCTGTTGTTCGCCCTGCTCGCCGGTCACGCTCAGACGCTGCGGGCCATTAAGCCGCCCATGGCCGTTGAAGACCTGGACACGGTGTTTTTTCATCAGCCCGCTGACGCCGCGCTGCAACTGCGCCGCCACGTCGCGGGAGCGTTTGACGATGGCCTCCAGGTCCGGTTTGGCCTGGCCCACGTCAATGCCAAAGCCTTTGGCATTGCGGATCAGACGCAAAACGTCGGCGCTGCGCAACAAGGCTTTGGTGGGGATGCAACCCCAATTCAGGCAGATCCCGCCCAAGTGGGTCTTCTCGACCAGCGCCGTGCGCAGGCCCAACTGGCTGGCACGGATCGCCGCGACGTAACCGCCGGGGCCGCCGCCCACCACGATCACGTCGAAAGTGTTATCGCTCATGGGGACTCCCTCAAATCAGCATGCCCAGCGGGTTTTCCATCAGGCCCTTGAACACGGCCAGCCATTGCGCCGCCAGCGCACCATCCACGGCGCGGTGGTCCACCGACAAGGTGCAGCGCATGACCGCGCCGGCTTTCAGCTCGCCGTCTTCAACCACTGGTTTTTGCTGGGTCGCGCCCACCGCCAGAATCGCTGCGTGAGGCGGGTTGATAATGGCGCTGAATTGCTCGACACCGAACATGCCCAGGTTGCTGATGGTGAAGCTGCCGCCCTGATATTCCTCGGGCCGCAGGCGTCCGTCACGGGCACGCCCGGCCAGTTCTGCGACATCGGCGCTGATCTGCGACAAGGCTTTGCCGCCCGCGTTGCGCACCACCGGGGTAATCAGCCCGGTGTCCGTGGACACCGCCACGCACACATCGACCTCGTGGTACTGGCGCAGCGCAGTGTCGGTCCAGGTCACGTTCATGGCCGGTACCTGGCGCAGGGCCACAGCCACGGCCCTGACGATAAAGTCGTTGATCGAGATTTTGCGCGGCGCGCTCTGGTTGACTTGCTCACGCAAGGCCAACAAGCGCTCCATGCGAATCTCGACGTCCAGGTAAAAATGCGGGACCGTGGCCTTGCTCTCTACCAGGCGCCGGGCAATGGTTTTACGCATGCCGCTGTGGGGGATTTCATCAAAGGCCGGGCCGCTGACCGCTGCCGCAACCACCGGTGCAGGCGCTACGGG
>NZ_WIWK01000094.1:0-24775 GCF_009600165.1 Pseudomonas sp. FSL R10-0399 | reverse complement strand
GGTCGGCGCTTATGATTCGGGCGACTTGAACCAATACAGCACCAGCCCTTCAGGTCTGCTGAACCTGACCTACCACTTCAACGACAACGTGCTGGGCTACACCAGCCTGTCGCATGGCGAAAAATCGGGCGGGGTGAACCTCACTGTTGGCTCGGCGCCGACCGCCGGGGCCGACTCGCTGCTGATCGGGGCCGAGCGCGCCAACAACGCCGAGCTGGGGGTTAAAAGCACGCTGTGGGATCGCCGCCTGCAACTCAACGCCAACCTGTTCTGGACCCAGGTCAACGGGTACCAGACCACGGCTTACGACGATTCAACACGCGCTCAATACCTGACTAACGCAGGCTCTGTGCGCTCACGCGGGGTCGAATTCGAGAGCACGCTGATCCCCGTGCGCGGGCTGACGCTGAACCTCAACGGATCGTTTAATGACGTGCGTTACCTGTCGTACAAAGATGCGCCATGCCCGCCGGAAGTCAGCCTGCAAGCAGGCGCGCCTGCCTCATGCGACTTGAGCGGGCATCAGGTGGTCGGCGCTTCGAAGTGGATCGGCAACGCCAATGGCGAATACAAATGGAACCTCAACAACGGCCTCGAAGAGTACGTCACCGCCAGCTACGCGTTCCGCTCCAAAGCCGTGGGCACGGTCGAAGACTCCGCTTATGCACAGATCCCGAGTTATGCGGTGGTCAACTTATCCACAGGCTTGCGCGGGGACTTTCACCAAGGTCAGTGGGACGTGTCGCTGTGGCTGAAAAACGCCTTCGACAAAACCTACTACACCACCCTGTGGAGCGCCGCCAATGGCGGTTATGAAGGGTTGTTGGGCACACCACGGACACTGGGCGTGACCGGCCGTTATGATTTTTAAAGGCTGACCACACCCTGCCGTATGGGAGCGGGCTTGCTCGCGATGGGATCGCTGCGGTGTGCCTGATACACCGCAGTGCCTGTATCGCGAGCACGCCCGCTCTCACTTTAAAAGTGTTTTTTGGTTATTAACAAATAGCTTCTTATTCCTTAGCGAATCTAAAAACCGTCCCTATACTGACTCGGTAACACACATACCGCTGGAGGCGCACAGCCATGGGCAATGAATCGATTCGCTATTTGATAGTGCCGGGTTGGCAAGGTTCGTCTGACGATCATTGGCAAACCCACTGGCAAAACAGCTTGCCGAACAGTGCCCGGGTGGAGCAGGCCGACTGGTTGACGCCACGCCGCGAAGACTGGATTGCCGCGCTGGCCGAGGCGATTGCCGCCGATAGCACGCCGGTGATTCTGATTGCCCACAGCCTGGGTTGCATCACCGTTGCGCATTGGGCCGAACGTGCCCCCGCCAGCTTGCTGAGCCAGGTGCGCGGTGCCTTGCTGGTCGCCCCGGCAGATGTCGAACGCCCCACCTGCGCGCCCGCGTTGCGTAACTTTGCCCCGATCCCGACGCAAACCCTGCCGTTCCCGAGCCAAGTCGTCGGCTCTGATAACGATGCTGCGGCCAGCGCACCTCGCGCCATGGAGTTTGCCCGCCAATGGGGCGCCGAGGTCGGCATTCTCAGCGGCGCCGGACACATCAACGTCAAGTCTGGCCACCAACGCTGGGAGCAAGGCTTCGCCTTTTTGTATCGCCTGCAAACCCGTATTGAGCACGGTGCCCTGCGCCGCGCCTGAATTTTTTGTAACGCCCGCGCCCACCCATCGGCGGCGGGCGGGAGCCCGCCATGAGTCTGCATGAAACCTTTGGTCAGCCCCTGCTGACCTTCCCCGACGCCGAAAAAAGCCCGCTGAGCATTCGCGCCAAAGCGCTGGTGTTTGTCGATCCGCGTTCACGCCAATTGCGTGATGACCTGGAACTGCTGGCGCCGCGCTCGCTGCCGGTCTTGATTCGCGGCGAAACCGGCACCGGTAAAGAGCTGTTGGCCCGGCATATCCACCGCGCCAGCGACCGCACCGGTTTGTTTGTGTCTGTTAATTGCGGCGCGATCAGCCCCACCTACGCCGATGCCGAGTTGTTCGGTTACGCCCCCGGCAGCCACAGCAGTTCGGCCAGCAGCCGTGCCGGCTGGTTCGGCTCAGCCAATGGCGGCACGCTGTACCTGGATGAGATCGGTGATTTGCCGCTGGGCATTCAGGTCAAATTGCTGGCTGCACTGGAAACCCACGAAGTCACGCGGGTCGGCGCTCATCAGCCCAGCCCGGTGGATGTGCGCCTGGTGGCGGCCACCAGCATCGACCTGGCTCAGGCGGTACAGGCTGGCAAATTTCACGAGCGGCTGTATCACTACCTCAGCGAGGGGCAGCTGCCATTGCCCGCTTTGCGCGAGCGGCCGGGGGATATTTTGTCGTTGGCCGAATACTTTTTAGGCATCTACAGCCAGCGCCTCAACCTGCCGGTGCCATTTATCAGTGACAGCGCGCAACGGGTATTGGAGCGCCACACATGGCCCGGCAATACCCGTGAGCTGGAGAACGTCATCCACTTTGCGCTGCTGGTGAGCACCGGCGAAGAGATCCGCCCCGAGCATTTAAACCTGCCTGACAGCCTGGGGCAGATTGAGCACTTTATTAAAGGCGCAACGGCGCAGGAGCTGGCGGCGCTGAAACAGCTGCTGGCATAACCCCCATCTCGCGATCTTTTAGACGATCAAAAGATCGCGAGGCAAGCTCGCTCCTACAGGGAGAGATTTAAAGAACCAAATGATCTAAGCGAATGAACAAATATTATTGTTCTGGAATAAAGAAAGTCGGTATCTTTCGCCCCGACTCCAATAAAACCGTTACCAGAACGGTCACTTCTTAAGGATATTGCATGAAAAAGGTTCTGTTGTTTACCGCATTGGCGGCTGCTTTGACGGCAGGCCTGGCACAGGCTAACGAAAAATTGGTGGTCGCTGCGACCCCGATTCCTCACGCTGAAATCCTTGAGTTGATCAAACCGACCCTCGCCAAAGAAGGCGTGGATCTGGACATTAAAGTCTTCACCGACTACGTGCAGCCGAACGTACAAGTCGCAGAGAAGCGTCTGGACGCCAACTACTTTCAGACCCTGCCGTACCTCGAAAGCTTTAACAAAGGCAAAGGCACCAACCTGGTGACCGTGGTCGGCGTTCACGTTGAACCGTTTGGTGGTTACTCCAAAAAAGTTAAAAACCTGTCAGAGCTCAAGGATGGCGCAACCATCGCGATCCCTAACGAAGGCAGCAACAGCGGCCGTGCATTGATCCTGCTGCAAAAGGCCGGTCTGATCGAACTGAAAGACCCGACCAACGCGGTGGCCACCCCGAAAGACATCGCTAAAAACCCGCACAACTTCAAGTTCAAAGAGCTTGAGTCAGCATTGCTGCCACGCGTGCTGGACCAGGTTGACCTGGACATGATCAACACCAACTACGCGCTGGAAGCGGGCCTGAACCCGGCCAAAGACGCGCTGATCATTGAAGGCTCTGATTCGCCTTACGTGAACTTCCTGGTGGCTCGCCCGGACAACAAAGACAGCGACGCAATCCAAAAGCTGTCCAAAGCCCTGACCAGCCCTGAAGTCAAAGCGTTTATCGAGAAGAAGTACCAAGGCGCCGTGGTGCCTGCGTTCTAATTCAACTCCCGCTCACACAAAACGCCGACGGCTCCTACAGCGTCGGCGTTTTTTAGTATTTGGCAAAAGTACCTAGCAGAGTTAACAGGTAGGCAAGGTCTGGCATTGGAGCAAAGCTGGGGGACATTCAGCAAAGAGCCAACCCACATGCCTCTTAAACGCTATGCCTACGACCCTCTGGATCGCTTAACAACAACGACAATGGGCGCGCAGCCCTCGACGCAGCGTTTTTATCATCTTGAGCGCTTGAGCACTGCACGCCAGGGTGAACACAGCCAGACAATCTTTCAGCACCACGACCAGTTGCTGGCTGAAAAACACACAACCGCAACGCTGTTGCTGGGCACCGACCTGCAACGCAGCGTGCTGCACTCTCTCAACGGCGCACACCATTACCCGCGGGCTTACACCCCGTATGGCCATCATCGTGGGCAACAGGGGCTGTTGGGGTTTAACGGAGAAGCCCACGATCCGTTGACCGGCCACTATCTGTTGGGCAACGGTCACCGCGCGTACAACCCCGTGTTGATGCGCTTTAACAGCCCCGATACGTTAAGCCCGTTTGGTGCCGGCGGGTTGAACCCCTACTGCTATTGCCTGGGTGATCCGGTGAACCGGGTAGATCCCAATGGGCAGATTTCCTTTGCCTTGATAGCCCCTATCGTCCTGTCAGTTATTGGGTTGAGCGGGACAGCGGTCGGAGCAATTCCCTCTGTGGGCTTTTACGCATCCTTCAAAGCGTTAAAAGCTGGCCCCATCAAGGCCGTTGATCTTGCGAAGGTCGCTGGTGTGGGGTTTACAGCCTCCGCAGGTATTGTCGGCACGGTTCGATTGAGCATGGCAGCGGAACATAACAACACAGGCAGCACTGAAATGACCTCGGTGGGCATAGCCTTGGCCATTTTAGGTTTAAGCAGCTCTGGCTTGGCCACTAAGCTGGGCTGGAGTGGCATTAGAGCGGCAGCCAGAGCTAAGAGAGTTGCCAAGTTAATGGGTAAAAACTCCCCACCGCCGCGTCCCCCAAGAAACTCTATTTCCTCAACATCGAGCTCAACCTCGCCACACTTTGCTAAACGAATCACCGAAGAGAACACCTCCGAACTGCCAATGCCCACGCTATACGTGCGCGATATCAATACACCCCCTCCCGGAGTTCTATCTTGGGCAGATCGAATACGACGGGCGTGATCGCTCTATCAATCCGCCCAATGCCAAGCCGGTTGATCCAGCATGCGTTGCCCAACGACCTCGGTCTGGCCGAGGTTTTTTTCCAGCACGATGCAGTTGCACTCCGGGTCTTGCTGCAAGGCGGCAATCAGCCGCCGGGCGTGGGACACCACCCACACCTGGGAGTGGTGCGAGGTGCGAATGATCAACCGCGCCAGCGCGGGCAGCAGGTCGGGGTGCAGGCTGGTTTCGGGCTCGTTGAGCACCATCAGCGTCGGCGGGCGCGGCGTGAGCAGGGCAGCCACCAGTAGCAGGTAACGCAAGGTACCGTCCGACAACTCCGCCGCCGACAATGGCCGCAACAAACCTTCTTGATAGAACTCGACAGCAAAGCGCCCACCGGGCATCGCATTGATCTCCAGCCGCGCGCCGGGGAAGGCGTCACTGATGGCGCTGTGCAGGACTTGCGGGTCGCCCATTTCGAGGATGGTTTGCAGGGCCGCAGCCAGGTCGCGGCCATCGTGGTGCAACACCGGTGTGCGCGTGCCCAACTGCGGCTGACGCACCGGCGCATCAGGGTCGGTGCGAAAGTGATCATAAAAGCGCCAACCGCGAATCGACTCCCGCAGCCGCAGCACTTCAGGCGAGGCCTGCAAGCTGCCAACTTGATCGAACAAGCTGTCGAACATCGGCGTGTGCTGCGCCAGCACCTGCCAACTGCGCTCAGTACGGGCACGGATCATCGGACCATTGCGCTCCACCAGCTCACTGGCCGGGCGGTAGCTGGGGCCCACCCAAATGCTTTCGTGTTTGATTTGCGGGTCGAGGGTAAACGCTGACAGCTCAGGCGGCGACACCCCCAAGGCGATGGCGTAGCTGAAATCTTCGGCCGCAAAGCCCATGCGCAAGCGCTTGACCTTGTTGCGCGGGCCGCCCTCGATGGCCACCTCGCCAGACTTCATGCGCCGCGACACCACCTCGGGCCCCGCCCAGAACGTCGACTCCAGCCCGCCTTCACGGGCCAGCGCATTGACCACCCCGCCCTGAGCCGTCTCGGCCAGCAAACGCAGCGCACGGTACAGATTGGATTTACCGCTGCCATTGGGGCCGGTGATCAAATTGAGCCGCGCCAGCGGGACGATCAACTGGTTGATGGAGCGATAGTTGGCCACCGCCAGAGTGGTGAGCATTGGGTGACCTCAAAACAGATGGGAAAGGCGTGCACAGAGTCCCACAAAGTCTGAACCCTGTTCTACGCTATGTGTCGTATTGTCTCGATCACTGAGCACCAAGCAAAGGAGTCTGCATGGCTGGTCCACGAATCAAGTGTGCTTGGGGCTTAAGCCTTTTGGCGCTCCTGACGGCTTGCGGTAAAGAAGGCCCCAAAGAGCCTTTATCACCACGGGTTTATATACAAGAAGTTACCAGCCGCGACTATGCACCTCCCATTGCGCTCAGTGGCGACATTCAGGCACGGGTCGAAACCCAGCTGTCCTTTCGGGTCGGCGGCAAGATCATCGAGCGCAAGGTCGATGTCGGTGATCACATTCAGGCCAACCAGGTGTTGGCGCGCCTAGACCCCAAAGACCTGAAAATCCAGGTCGAGACCGCCCAAGCCAGCGTGTATGCGCAACAGGCGCAAGTGGTACAAACCCGCGCCGCCTATGTGCGCCAGCAAAAGCTGCTGCCAAAGGGCTACACCAGCCAAAGCGAATACGATGCGGCCTATGCGGCTCAGCAGAGCGCACAAAGCGCCTTGGCGGCGGCGCAAGCGCAACTGGCCAATGCCCGCGAACAACTCAGCTACAGCAACCTGGTGGCGGAAGCGCCGGGCGTGATCACCGCGCGCCAGGCTGAGGTCGGGCAAGTGGTGCAAGCCACCATGCCGATGTTCTCGCTGGCCCGTGATGGCGCCCGCGATGCCGTGTTCAACGTGTACGAATCGCTGTTCATCGAGCCGCCCAAAGACCCTACCGTGCAAGTCACCCTGCTGCAGGACCCGACGGTTAAGGCCAACGGTTTTATCCGCGAGATCACCCCCGCCGTGGCGGCGCAAAGCGGCACGCTGCAAATCAAGGTGCAACTGGACTCACTGCCCAAGGGCATGGACCTGGGCTCGATTGTCAGCGTCAACCTGAGCCCGGCGCCGCAGCGCAGCATTGAAATGCCATGGTCAGCCCTGACCAAAGATGTCAGCGACCCGGCGGTGTGGGTGGTCGACGGCGACAACAATGCGCGCCTGCAAAAAGTCACCGTGGGGCGCTACCTGACCGGCAGCGTGATCATCAGTGATGGCCTCAAGGACGGAGAAAAGGTCGTGGTCGCAGGCGGACAATTGTTACACCCCGGCATGAAGGTCGAGATAGCACCCACGCCAGAAGGGGGGATGGCGCTATGAACCGTCTCTGGATAGCGCCTTTCGCGGCCCTGTTGTTGCTGGGCTGCTCTGAAAAAAAGCCGCCTGAGCCACCCGTCAGGCCCGTGCTCTACGTGGTGGTAAAGCCCGACCTGACCCAACACCTGGGGCGCTTTGCCGGCAACATCGAAGCCCGCTATGAAAGCACCTTGGGCTTTCGCGTGCCGGGCCGCATCGTGCGGCGCTATTACGACGTTGGCGCGCTGGTCAAAGAAGGCGATATTTTGGCCAGCCTTGACCCGACCGATCAGCAAAACAACGTGCGCGCCGCCCAAGGCGATCTGGACAAATCCCGCGCGCAATTGATCAACGCACAAGCCAATGCCCGGCGCCAGCAAGAGCTGTTCAATCAGGGCGTGGGCGCACAAGCCCAGTTGGACACGGCACAAGCCGACCTCAAAACCGCGCAGGCCGCCGTGCAACAAGCGTCAGCGGCGCTCAATCAGGCCAAAGACCAGCTCAGCTACTGCAACCTGCGTGCAGACCATGACGCGGTAATCACCGATTGGGCGGTCGAAGCTGGCCAGGTGGTGAGTGTCGGTGAAGCCGTGGCCACCCTGGCGCGACCTGAAATTAAGGAAGCGGTGATCGACCTCCCGGCGCCGCTGGCCGAAGCCCTGCCCAAAGACGTGGTGTTTTTTGTCGCAGGCCAGCTCGACCCGAACGTCAACACCAAGGCCCATGTTCGCGAAATCGCGCCCCAGGCCGACAGCGCCACGCGCACCCGCCGTGTGCGGCTAACCCTGGACCAGACCCCGCCGGCCTTCCGCCTCGGCAGTTCCATCAGCGTGACGGTCAGCAGCCCGATTACCCAGCACTTCCAGGTGCCGCAGACCGCACTGCAAGAAACCGACGGCAAAACCCGTGTGTGGGTCGTCGACCCGCACACACTGACCGCCAACACGCGGGAGGTAACCGTATGGCGCCGCGACGCCAATACCGTGTTGCTCTCGGGCGGCATCAGCAGCGGTGACACCGTGGTCAGTGCGGGCGCCTACAGCCTTAAACCCGGACAAAAAGTCAGACTCGACAAGGAAAGCTCGCAATGAATGGGAAATTCAACCTGTCCGAGTGGGCCCTCGAGCATCAGTCATTCGTGTGGTACCTGATGTTCGTCGCGGTGCTTGCCGGGTTCTTTTCGTACTTCAACCTGGGCCGCGCCGAAGACCCCAGCTTTACCATCAAAACCATGGTGATCCAGACCAAGTGGCCCGGCGCTACGGTGGACGACACCATGCTGCAAATCACCGACCGTATCGAGAAAAAGCTCGAAGAGCTGGACACCCTCGATTACGTCCAGAGCTACACCCGGCCCGGCGAGTCCACGGTGTTTGTGTTCTTGAAAGACACCACCAAGGCCGAGCTCATCCCGCATATCTGGTACGAGGTGCGCAAAAAAATCGGCGACATTCGCGGCGACTTCCCCCAAGGCATTCAAGGCCCGGGGTTCGACGATGAGTTCGGTGATGTGTACGGCACGATTTACGCCTTTACCGGCGACGGCATCAGCATGCGCCAACTGCGCGACTACGTCGAAGAGGTGCGCCTGGGGATCCGCGACATCCCCAATCGCGGCAAGATGATGACCATCGGCGAGCAGGCCGAAACCTTCTACCTCGACTTCTCGACCCGCAAACTGGCCGCGCTGGGCCTGGATCAACAACACATTCTGCAAAGCCTGCAAGAGCAAAACGCCGTGACCCCGGCGGGTGTCATTGAAGCCGGACCAGAGCGCATGTCGGTGCGCGCCTCCGGCCAGTTCCACAGCGTGGCCGACCTTGAGGCGGTCAACCTGCGGGTCAACAACCGCTTCTACCGGCTCGCTGACGTGGCTGACATTACCCGTGGCTATGTCGACCCGGCCGCACCGATGTTCCATTACAACGGCCAGCCGGCCATTGGCTTGGCCGTGGCCATGAACACGGGCGGCAACATTCAGGAGTTCGGCGAGCAGCTGCAGCAGCGCATCAACGAACTGACCGCGCAACTGCCGGTGGGCGTGGGCGTGCACATGGTCTCTGACCAGGCCGAAGTGGTTCAGGTGGCCGTACACGGCTTCACCAGCGCGCTGTTTGAAGCGGTGATCATCGTTCTGGCGGTGAGCTTTATCAGCCTGGGCCTGCGCGCGGGTATGGTGGTGGCGATCTCGATCCCGCTGGTGCTGGCGCTGGTCTTTGTGTTCATGGAATTCACCGGCATCGCCATGCAGCGTGTGTCGCTGGGCGCGTTGATCATCGCCCTGGGCCTGCTGGTGGACGACGCGATGATCACGGTAGAGATGATGATCTCGCGGCTGGAACTGGGCGAAACCAAACAGCAGGCTGCGACGTTTGCCTACCACTCCACGGCCTTCCCGATGCTTACCGGGACCTTGGTCACGGTGGCGGGTTTTGTCCCGATCGGCCTCAACAACAGCGCGGCGGGCGAGTACACCTTCACCCTGTTCGCGGTGATTGGCGTGGCCCTGATTGTGTCGTGGATGGTGGCGGTGCTGTTTGCTCCGGTGTTGGGCGTGCACGTGCTGCCGGCCAAGGTTAAACCCAAGTCCGAAAAACCGGGGCGACTGGCACAAGCGTTTAACACCGGCCTGCTGTGGTGCATGACCCATCGCTGGTGGACCATCGGCGGCACGGCGGCGATGTTCCTGGCCTCGGTGGTGGGCATGACCTTTGTGCAAAACCAGTTCTTCCCGGCCTCTGAGCGCCCTGAAATTCTGGTGGATTTGAACCTGCCGCAAAACGCCTCGATCCAGGAAACCCTCAAAGTCACTCAACGCTTTGAAGCCTCGCTCAAGGACGACCCGGACATCGTGCGCTGGAGTACCTACGTGGGCGAGGGCGCGATCCGTTTCTATCTGCCTCTGGACCAGCAACTGCAAAACCCGTTCTTCGCCCAGTTGGTGATCGTCAGCACCGGGCTTGAGAGCCGCGATGTGTTGATGGAGCGCCTCAACAAACGCCTGCGAGAAGAGTTTGTCGGTGTTGGCAGTTATGTGCACACCCTGGAACTGGGCCCGCCCGTGGGCCAGCCGCTGCAATACCGGGTGAGCGGCCCGAACATCGACCAGGTGCGCAAACACGCCATCGACCTGGCCACCGTACTCGACGCCAACCCCAACGTGGGCGAAACCCTGTTCAACTGGAACGAGCCGGGCAAAGTGCTGCGGGTCGACATCGCGCAAGACAAGGCCCGCCAGTTTGGTTTGTCGTCCGAAGACGTCGCGCAAGTGATGAACAGCATCGTCACCGGCGCCACCGTCAGCCAGGTCAAAGACAGCATCTACCTGATCGACATCGTCGGCCGGGCCAATGGCAGCGAACGCAACACGCCAGAGACCCTGCTCAACCTGCAAATCACCACGCCGAGCGGCACCTCGATCCCGTTGCTGGCGTTTGCCTCGGTGCGTTACGAGCTGGAGCAGCCGCTGGTCTGGAGCCGTGACCGCATACCGACCTTGACCCTCAAGGCTGCGGTGCGCGGCGACATTCAGGCGGTTGACCTGGTGGACGACCTTAAACCGACCATCGATGCCTTCATCGCCAAACTGCCGCAAGGCTACAAAGTCGAAACCGGCGGCACCGTGGAGCAAAGCGCCAAGGCCCAAGGCCCGATCGCCAAAGTCATCCCGTTGATGCTGTTTTTGATGGCGACCTTTTTGATGATCCAGCTGCAAAGCGTGCAGAAAATGTTCATCGTCGTCAGCGTCGCGCCGCTGGGCCTGATTGGCGTGGTGTTGGCGCTGGTGCCCACCGGCACGCCGATGGGCTTTATCGCGATTCTGGGGATCCTGGCGCTGATCGGCATCATCATTCGTAACACGGTGATTTTGGTGACCCAGATCGACCAGTTCGAACGTGACGGCTTCGACCCGTGGCATGCGGTGGTCCAGGCCACGCATCACCGTCGTCGGCCCATCCTGCTGACCGCTGCGGCGGCCAGCCTGGGCATGATCCCCATTGCGCGGGACGTGTTCTGGGGCCCGATGGCCTACGCCATGATCGGCGGCATCTTCTCGGCCACCTTGTTGACCTTGCTGTTCTTGCCGGCCCTGTACGTGGCCTGGTACCGCATCAAAGAAAACAAAAACCCGCCACCGGCCATTCACTGACCAGGCAGGAGCGAACTCGCACTGGCTCTGTAGCCGCTGACGAGGCACGAAGGCTGCGATGGGTTGCGTAGCGACCCAGACGGCGGTCCTGCGGCCCGCATCGCAGCCTTCGTGCCTCGTCAGCGACTACACGTTCAAAAGAGGTTGGCAACTGTGCGCAGGCGCGGAGCCTACCAAGCGTTTTGAAAAGTTGAAATCCACTATTCAGGCTTGCATGCCCGAACGCTGATGATTCAGCGACGGAGCGAACTATAGGCAGCCCTCAGAAGGGTGAACACCCTAAATGTTGTAGGAGCTGGCTTGCCTGCGATCTTTTGATCTTCAACGTGAATAAATTGCGATCAAACACGCTATTTAGCGCTGCTTGGCGCGGTCGTATACAGCGCTGCGTTCGCGTTTCCCGACAGCAATCACCGCCACTACGACGCGCTCATCAATGACTTTGTACACCAACCGGTAGCCTGCCGATTTAAGCTTGATCTTGTAACAGTCGGGCATCCCGTGAAGGGCGTCAGCCCCTATACGTGGGCTTACCAATCGTTCGACCAACTTCTTTTTAAATTGCTGCTGAAGCGTATAGCCCAACTTCTCCCACTCTTTCAAAGCTGTGGGCAGGAACTCCAGCTTATAAGTCATCCAGATTTACCGGGACAGGCGTCTCTTGGCTGCGAGCCTTCACCAGTTCAGCAAGGTCCATGTCATCCAGACGCTCCATGATGGCTTCAAACACTTCAGCAGGCACCATGTAGCCCATGACACGGTTGTGGTTGAGCACCGCAACCGGAGCACCGTGGGCAGCATTCATGACTGCGGAGGGATTTTTCTTGAGTTCAGACACACTCACCGCTCGATCTGCCAAGACGCTTTGCATAATTTAGCCCTCTAAATAGGTCGTTATATTGGTCTATTTAGAGGGGCGCATCAACCTAAGATTCAGTGAGTCGCTACACCTCGCGCAACACCAACACCCCCAGCACATCGCAGCCTTCTTGCAACAACAACGACGTCGCCTCGCACACCGCACTCAAATCATGCGGATCGCTGCTGTAGGCGTTCATGTGGGACAAACTGCGCAACAAATTCTTGGCCGCCTGAAAGCGCTGCTCAGCACAGGTGAGCAAGGCAGACACAGACGCCTGGGTATCAATCAAGAGAACGTTGGAATCGACAGGATTGTCGGTTTGCGGGAGGTAATGCGGCATTTTTCAAACTCCTTAAGAGAAGGAGCCACTTCGATCAGCTTGCACGCAGAAAGAGGGTGGCAGCTGTGCGCGGGTGTGCAAGACCGGTACCTTCCACCCGGCAGATCCGAAGATCTCCCGCGCACAACCGCCATAACGCCGATTGCAGACACGGAGCCTAACAAGCGAAACGGAAAGTTGGAAATGGTAGGTACAGGCTTGCACGCCCGAACGCTGATGATTCAGCGACGGGGCGAACTATAGGCAGCCCGCAACGAGCACCACAATGGGCCAAAGCACGAGCAAGCCTCATCCCACACAAGTCAGGGAAAGGTCTGTAATCGCGCTGCCTGAATCGCGAGCAAGCCCGCTCCCACAGGTCCTGTGCAACACCTGTGGGAGCGGGCTTGCTCGCGAGGGGGTCAACGCACCAAATGCAGGAACTGCATGTGGCGTTCGTACTGGTCGAGGATGTCGTTGATGATCTGGTCCTTGGTGTAGCCCATCAGGTCGTAGTCCTGGCTGCCTTCGCTCAGGTGCACTTCAGCCCGGTAGTAACGGCGGTTACGCAGTTCTTTGGGGCCCATGCCGCCACGGGCAAACGACGGCGTGAAGTAGCCGCGCATTTGCACCTGGTAGACGAACGGGTGCTGGTCACCATGACCAATTTCAAGGCTGACGTTGTCATTGGCCGGGTCGGGCTGGGTGACAACGTTGAGGCCTTTTTCAAGGAACACCGCGCTCACTTCTTCAATTGCCGGGCGCACCGTGGTGTCCATGAAGCGGTACACCTCGTCCCGCGACGGGAAGTGCACGGCCTGGCTCAAGCGTTGACGCCAGCCACCACGGCCACGGCGCGACACGGCCACCGGGGCCAGCGAGTGCATCTGCGCGATCTTCTTCTGCGATTCCAGGTAGAACGCCTTGTGCAGCCCCCACATCATCAGCAACAGGATCAGCGAGAACGGCAGCGAGGTCAGGACCACCGCCGACTTGAGCGCGTCGATGCTGCCCGAGAACAACAGTGCACTGGTCACCAGCGCGGTCATCCCGCCCCAGAACACCCGCAGCCATTTGGGGCCGTCTTCGTCAGCGCTATTACCACGCGCCGAAAGGGTCGAGAGCACCACGGTGCCGGAGTCGGCCGAGGTCACGAAGAACACAAAACTGATGAACACCGTCACGGCGATCACGGTTTTGCTCCATGGGTAGGTTTCCAGCAGCAGGTACAAGGCGCGCGACGGGTCGTCGATGGCGGCTTGGCCCAACGCCGTCAGGCCGTGGTTGAGCACTTGGTCGATGGCGCTGTTGCCGAAAATCGACATCCACGCCAAGGTGAAGCCCAGCGGAATCAACAGCACGCCAAAGACGAATTCGCGAATGGTCCGGCCACGGGAGATACGCGCAATAAACAGACCCACAAACGGCGACCATGCGATCCACCAAGCCCAATAGAACACGGTCCAGCCGCCCAGCCAGTCGCTCGGCTTGTTGTAGGCATACACATCAAAACTCTTGGTCGGCAGCGCGCCCAGATAGTCACCGATGTTCTGGATCAGGGTGTTGAGCAGGTGCTGCGTCGGCCCTGCGAACAGCACGAACAGCAGCAGCGCACAGGCCAGCAGCATGTTGATGTCGGACATCACGCGCACGCCTTTGTCGACGCCCGCGATGGCCACCAGAATGGCTGCGCCCATCATCAGGGTGATCAACCCCACCTGAATCCATTGGGTGTGCGGCACGCCAAACAGGTAGTCGAGCCCGGAGTTGAGGTGCAACACCCCAAACCCCATGTCGGCACCCAGACCAAACACCGTGGCGATGATGCCAAAGCCGTCGACCGCGTAGCCGATGGGGCCATTGATGCGTTTACCGATCAGCGGGTACAGCGCCGAACGCAGCGCCAGCGGCAAGTTATGCCGGTAGGCAAAGTACGCTAGCGCCATGCCGACAAAGGCAAACACGCCCCAACCGTGCAAACCCCAGTGCAAAAACAGCAACTGCATGCCTTGGCGCGCCGCCTCGGCGTTACCGGCCGGGCCTTGTGGCGGGTTGAGCATGTGGGTGAGGGGTTCTGACACACAAAAGAAAAATAGCGTGATGCTGATCCCGGCGGCAAAGAGCATGCCCGCCCAGGACAGGTAACTGAACTCAGGTTCGTCGTGGTCGGCACCGAGCTTGATCTTGCCGTAGCCGGACAAGGCGGTGACGACCACGAAGATCAGATACAGGGTCATCGCTAGCATGTAGTACCAGCCGACCGTATTGGCCGCCCAGTTTTGTGCTGCCAGTAGCCATTCTCCGGCGGCTTCGGGCAATGAAATCACCACCAGCCCGAAGACCAGAATAAACGCGGCGGCAAAGTAGAAAACCGGCGGGTTCATGCGGATGAGAGACGTCTGCGACGTCGAAGGTGCACTCATGGCAAATACACCTCGCAGCAATGATACAGGCGTAAAAAGAGCGAGTTCGGCAAAGGTTAGCCTCCTGTTGTGAGCGGGCAGCGGACCACCGGTTTAACTTGAACGAGCATTCAAGTTAAACATGGATGGCGTGTGAGGACTAATCGCTACCCTTGGCTACACGTGTCTTACGTTAGCTCATGGCAAGGTATGACACATGCCCGCGCACGAACGTTCAGCCGTTATGGCACGGGGCTATCCGGGATTTGCCGACGGTAGGTCGCGGGCGGAATTTTAGGGGGTGAAAAAAAATTCCAAAAAATCGAAGCGCTTCGCTTTCTGGTCAAAAAACAGACAAATTCAACGGTCTGATTTCACCCATCCAGATCGCATGGTCGGTGTGATCCAGCAGGTCATTGCCGGTGTCGGGGTGCAGAAAGATCACCAGCCCGTGTCGGCTGATAGCCAGCCAGGGCAATACAATGCCGAGCAGTTCGGGGCCGAAGGCCAGTTGGCAGCTCCAGTCGGGATGCGGGCCGACCGGGCGTTCGTGGACGCGGCCCATGCTGATGCCAAATCGGTGCGCCGCTTCTTCGCACAGGGCGCGCGCCTGGTCGATGGTGCTGGCGTCGTAATAGACGTGGGCGTGATAGCCCTTGATTCGTTGCATAAGCGCCTCTTGATTGTGTGCTGCACGCATTATTAATGTGGGAGCGGGCTTGCTCGCGATGCAGACGGTGCGGTGTATGCGAACATCCGCGGCGAGGCCATCGCGAGCAAGCCCGCTCCCACAGAGGTAACCTTGCACGCGCACTCTAAACCCACACTCAGCGAGAGCGTTATGCCCCGGCTCAACCGCACTGCCATCCTGCCATTTCTGAATTGGCTGCCCAAACAAACCCGCGCAAGCGTAGGCCGAGATGCGCTGGTGGGCTTGAGTGGTGCAATTCTGGCACTGCCGCAGTCCATCGCCTACGCCTTGATTGCAGGTTTACCGCCTGAATACGGGCTATATGCTGCCATTGTGCCAGTAATTATTGCGTGCTTGTGGGGCTCGTCGTGGCATTTGATCTGCGGGCCGACGGCTGCCATTTCGATTGTGCTGTTTGCCAGTGTCAGCCCGCTGGCGGTGCCCGGCACTCAGGACTACATCGGCCTGATCCTGCTGCTGACGTTTTTGGCGGGGATTTTCCAGTGGCTGCTGGGGATGCTGAAGTTCGGCGCACTGGCCAATTTTGTCTCACATTCGGTGGTGGTCGGGTTCACCCTTGGCGCGGCGGTGGTGATTGCCTTGGGCCAGTTGCCCAATGTGCTGGGTGTTGATGTGCCGGGCAAAGCCACTGCGCTGGACAGCCTGCTGACGCTGTTGCGCCATGTGCGCGACTTCGACCCCGCGTCGTTGGGGCTCGGGGTAGGGACGGTGCTGTTGGGCGTCGCACTCAAGCTGTGGCTGCCACGCTGGCCGACGCTGCTGTTGACCCTGGTGCTTGCCAGCCTGGCCGTGTGGCTGCTGCCGTCGGTGTTTGGCCATGTGCAGTTGGTGCAGGCGTTTGTGGGGCGTTTGCCGCCGTTTAGCCCGTTGCCGCTGGATATCGAAACGTTGTTGCGTCTGCTGCCCAGTGCCGTTGCGGTGGGCATGCTGGGGTTGGTGACCAGTTTGTCGATTGCCCGCTCGATAGCAGCACGTTCGCAGCAAATGCTCGACGCTAACCAGGAGATCCGCGCACAAGGCTTGTCCAACGTGTTCGGCGCCTTGTTCTCGGGGTATTTGTCCTCGGGCTCGTTCACCCGGTCGGGGCTCAACTACGAAGCGGGTGCCCGCTCGCCATTGGCCGGGGTGTTTTCCGCGTTGTGGGTGGCGCTGTTTGCGATCACCGGTTCCGCGCTGATTGCGCACATCCCGATCCCGGCCATGGCAGGCAGCATTTTGCTGATCAGTTGGGGGTTGGTGGACACCCGCGGTATTCGGGCGCTGTGGCGCGTGAGCCGGGCCGAGTTCGCGGTGATGGCACTGACCTGCGTCGCGACCTTGCTGCTGGAGCTGCAAACAGCGATTTATGCCGGGGTGCTGGCGTCGCTGTTTTTCTACCTCAAGCGCACTTCACGACCGCGTATTCAGCAATGGACAGAGGGGGATGAAGAGGTGTTGCGGGTCGGCGGGTCAATTTTTTTCGGCGCCAGTCATTACTTGCAAGTGCGTTTGCAACGCACCCAGGGGCAGCGGGTGGTGATCGAGGCGCAGCACATCAACTTTATCGACTATTCGGGGGTTGAGATGCTGCACCAGGAAGCCCGCCGCTTGCTGGGACTAGGCCGCAGCCTGACCTTGCGCCGGGCACGGTCGCCGGTGGTGGAAGAATTGAAGAAGCTGGAAGGCGCGGACAAGTGCCCGATTTTGTTTGAGGACTGACCTGTAGGAGCGAGCTTGCCTCGCGATCTTTTTGAAGATCAAAAGATCGCGAGGCAAGCTCGCTCCTGCAAGGGGTTTACTGCGCCAGCAGGCGGCGCAGTTCGGCCAGCGCCGGGGCGGTGTCCGGGCGTACGCCGCGCCACAGGTAGAAGGCTTCTGCGGCCTGTTCGGCCAGCATGCCCAGGCCGTCCATGACGTGGCCCGCGCCATGCTCGCTGGCCCAGAGGCAAAACGGCGTCGGCGCTTTGCCGTACATCATGTCGTAGCACAAGGTTTGGCCGGGCTCGATCAGGCTGCTGGCAATCGGCGGCACTTCACCGGCCAGGCTGGCCGACGTCGCGTTGATGATCAGGTCGACCGGCTCTTTTAGCCAGTCAAAACCACTGGCCGCCACCGGCCCCAGGTCGCTGAACAACTCCACCAGCACTTCGGCCTTTTCGACCGTGCGATTGGCGATGGTCACCGAGGCCGGGCCTTCGGCCAGAATCGGTTCCAGCGCGCCGCGTACCGCGCCGCCCGCACCCAGGATGAGGATGCGTTTGCCCTTGAGGCTGAAACCCGCGTTAACCGTCAGGTCGCGCACCAGCCCCGCGCCATCGGTGTTGTCGCCCAGCAGCGTGCCGTCGGCCAGTTTGCTCAGGGTGTTCACCGCGCCCGCCCGTTGCGCACGGGCGGTCAGGCTGTTGGCCAGCCGGTAGGCGTCTTCCTTGAACGGCACGGTGACGTTGGCCCCGCGACCTTGCTGGAAAAACGCCAACGCGCTGCCGCCAAAATCATCCAGCGGCGCGAGCAACGTGTCGTACTGCATCAACTGCCCGGTTTGCTCGGCAAACAGGCGGTGCAGCACCGGCGATTTGCTGTGGGCGATCGGATTACCAAAAACGACGTAACGGTCCATCAGGCAAGTTCCTCGGGCAATGTCAGGCGTTGGCTAACCAGTCGCGGTCTTGCAGAAAGTACTCAGTCAGCCGCGCCTCTTCGGTACCGGGCGCCACTTTCCAGTCATAACCCCAGCGTACGTGGGGCGGCAGCGACATCAGGATCGATTCGGTACGCCCGCCCGATTGCAGGCCGAACAGGGTGCCACGGTCGTGAACCAGGTTGAATTCGACGTAGCGGCCCCGGCGATATTCCTGGAACTCACGCTGCTGGGCCGTGTAGGCGTCGGCCTTGCGGCGCTGCACGATCGGCAGGTAGGCGTCGATAAAGGCGTCGCCGATGGCGCGAACAAAAGCGAAGCAGGTGTCAAAATCCCATTCGTTCAGGTCATCGAAAAACAGGCCGCCAATGCCACGCGGCTCGTTGCGGTGCTTGATGTGGAAGTAGCGGTCGCACCAAGCTTTATACCGCGGGTACACGTCGGCGCCGAACGGTGCGCAGGCTTGCTCGGCCACGCGGTGCCAGTGCACGCAGTCTTCTTCAACGCCGTAGTAAGGCGTGAGGTCGAAGCCGCCACCAAACCACCAGACCGGCTCTTCGCCTTCTTTTTCGGCAATGAAAAAACGCACGTTGGCGTGGGATGTCGGCACATGCGGGTTGTGCGGGTGGATCACCAGCGACACGCCCAGGGCTTCAAAGCCACGGCCCGCCAGTTCAGGGCGATGGGCGCTGGCGGACGGCGGCAAGCCGCTGCCAAACACGTGGGAAAAGTTCACACCGCCTTTTTCGATGACCTGGCCGTTTTCGATCACGCGGGTACGCCCGCCACCGCCTGCCGGGCGCTCCCAGGCGTCTTCAATGAAGCGCGCGCCGCCATCTTCGGTTTCCAGCGCAGCGCAGATACGGTCTTGCAGGTCGAGCAAGTAGGCTTTAACGGCCTCGGTGCGAGTAGTCATGACATCACCTTAAATCGGGCAAAGCGACAGAGCGGGGCCGCCAGCGAAGGGCGGCTAGCATAACACCGCACCCGGCATCGTCGCAGTTGACGAAGATCACGCTAAAGCGTTGGATAGGGGCCTCGTCAATTCAGCAAGGACAGTGCAAATGGCTAAACGTATCCAGTTTCGGACCCTCGGCGGGCCCGAAGTGCTTGAGTATGTCGACTACCAACCTGCCGAGCCGGGCCCGCAACAGGTTCGCGTGCGTAACCAGGCCATCGGCCTGAATTTCATCGACACCTATTTCCGCAGCGGCCTGTACCCGCTGCCCGAGCTGCCATCGGGCCTGGGCAATGAAGGCGCGGGCATCGTGGATGCAGTGGGCAGTGACGTGCACACCGTCAAAGTAGGCGACCGCGTGGCCTACGGCACTGGCCCGCTGGGCGCGAACAGCGAGTTCCACGTGTTGCCCGCGGCGAATGTGGTGAAGCTGCCGGACGACATCAGCTTTGAGCAAGCCGCCGCCGTGATGCTCAAGGGCCTGACCGTGCAGTATTTGCTGCGCCAAACCTACGAGGTTAAAGCGGGCGATACCATTTTGTTCCACGCCGCTGCCGGTGGCGTTGGCTCGATTGCGTGCCAATGGGCCAAGGCGCTGGGCGCGAAATTGATCGGTACGGTCAGCTCGGCTGAAAAAGCAGCGCACGCCAAAGCACTGGGCGCCTGGGAAACCATCGACTACAGCCATGAAGACGTGGCCCAGCGCGTGCTGGAACTGACCGGCGGCAAGAAAGTCCCGGTGGTGTATGACGGCGTCGGCAAAGACACCTGGCTCACCTCGCTGGACAGCCTGGCACTGCGCGGGCTGATGGTCAGCTTCGGTAACGCGTCAGGCGCGGTAACTGGCGTGAACCTGGGGATTTTGTCGCAGAAGGGTTCGCTCTACGTAACCCGGCCAACCTTGGCGGGCTACGCCAACACGCCCGAGAACCTGCAAAAAATGGCCGACGAGCTGTTTGAGATGATCCGCACCGGCAAGATCAAGGTTGAGATCAGCCAGCGCTATGCCCTGAAAGACACGGCCAAGGCACACATCGAGTTGGCCTCGCGCCGCACCACCGGCTCGACGATTTTGTTGCCGTAACACCAAACCTGTGGCCGCTGCCGCAGGCTGCGATAAGGGCCAAAGGACCTTCGCTTTTACAAGCAGGGCCGCTACGCAGCCCATCGCAGCCTGCGGCAGCGACTACAGTTTGCGGGGTTAGGCGGGGCGCACGACCTTGCCGGTCGCCAGGTCGCGGATCAGGCTGGGGTTTTTACGCCCGCCCAAATTGCCGCCCAAGACGTGATCGATCTGGCCACGAAAGTACTGCTCAACTTTTAACCGCGTACGCGCCGCCGGCAAGCCCGCCGGGTTGGCAGACGTGGAAACAATGGGCCCCACCAACGCACACAACTCACGCACCAGCGGATGGTCACTCACGCGCAACGCCACGGTGTCGTGCTGGCCGGTGATCCACTCGGGCAGCAGGCCTTGATGCGGCACCAGCCAGGTGTTCGGCCCAGGCCAGGTGCTGGCCATGCGGTCGATCCACTCTTGGGGGAAGTCTTCGAACAGGAAGTCGAACTGGTGAATGTTGTCGGCAACCAGAATCAGGCCTTTATCCACAGGTCGCGATTTGATCGCCAGCAAACGCTCGACCGCTTCTTCATCCCACGGGTCGCAACCCAGGCCCCAGACGGCTTCGGTGGGATAGGCGATCACGGCGCCCGCATGAATCGCGCGTGCGGCTTGTTGGACGCGCCAGGTGCTGATCATTGAGTGTCTCCAAATAGGTACTGGGCGCAGTGTACTTAGCTGGCGCGAGCAAACCAACGCCCGCCCTCAAGCACTACGTGCCCGTCGAGTTCAAGTTCGGTCAACGCCGCCAGCAGCCGGGGCAGGTCCCAACCGCTGGCGCAGGCCAGGGCTTCGCTGGTGTGGGGCGCTGCCTGCAACAATTGCACTAATGGATGACAGCTGTGTGTGAAAAGGTCAGCTGTGGATAACGGCATCGAGCGCCAGCCGCGCAGGCCTTCAAGAATATGCTCGACGGTTTCCACCAGGGTGGCGCCGTCACGAATCAGTTGATGGCAACCGCGCGCGCCGGGGTGGTGGATAGAACCTGGCAAGGCGTAGACCTCACGCCCTTGTTCCGCCGCCAGACGGGCGGTGATCAACGAACCGCTGGCCACGCTGGCTTCGACCACCAGCACGCCCAACGACAAACCGCTGATGATTCGGTTGCGCCGTGGGAAGTTGCCCGAGAGCGGCCCGGCGTCCAGCGGGAACTCCGACACCACGGCGCTGCCGTTGGCAATCATCGCGTCTGCCAGTGCGCGATGGCGCTGTGGATAAAGTTTTTGCAGGCCGGTGCCGAGCACCCCGATCGTCTGCCCGCCAATGTCCAGTGCGGCCTGGTGCGCGGCCCCGTCGATGCCCAGCGCCAGCCCGCTGGTGATGACAAAACCGGCACCCGCCAGACACTTCGAAAACGCCGCGGCGGTGTCCAGCCCCGGCCGTGAGGCACGCCGACTGCCAACCATCGCCAGTTGCGGTTTTTCCAGGATGCCGGGGTCGCCCGCCACGAATAACACGGGCGGCGGGTCTTTTATTTCAGCCAACAAAGCCGGGTAATCGGGCTGATCGTGGAGCAACACATGCTGCTTGCAGCCCTCAAGCCAGCGCATTGCAGCGCTGGCACCGTCACGTACTTCGGGGTTGCGCCGGGCCTCGCTACTGGCGGGTGGCAAGCCCAAGGCCCGCCAGGCACTGGCCGGGGCGCTGAGCGCCGAACTGGCCGAGCCAAAGGCCCGAAACAAGGCGTGGTAGCGCTGTGGGCCGATCTCGGGCAAGCGGTGTAAACGCAAACGGGCTTCCAGCTCTGCTGGGGAAATATCAGACTGCGACATGGGATCATCCTTGATCTGTTTCATCAGCGTTACGCCAGGGACAACCTGTGGATAACTCTGTTAACAAGTTGTTGGGCACGTGTCAGTAAGCGCCGGCGTAAACGCTCAGTACGGCCTTGAAAAAACGCCGGCAAACCCAACCTTAGTAGAACGCTGCGCACAGACCGCGCCCATTGGTTTCAAACTGCGACGCGCGCGCCACCTGCAGCCGGGCAGCTAGTCGTTTCATCCGGGGTTGAATCCCTTTATTATGTGCGCTCGCGTGAAACGCCAGAGCCCGAGCGGGCTCTCTCTGAAGGAGACGTTTTGCACAGGTTGCCGAGTCTTCAAGACCCCCTGACAACCGTTTTTGAATCTTTCACACAGTGCCCCAATCAAACTTATGGCTATTTTAAACATCCTCGAATTCCCAGACTCGCGTCTGCGTACCATCGCCAAGCCGGTGACGGTTGTGGACGACGAAGTCCGTCAGTTGATCGATGACATGTTTGAAACCATGTACGAAGCGCCTGGTATTGGTCTGGCGGCCACGCAGGTCAACGTGCACAAGCGCATCGTGGTCATGGACCTGAGCGAAGACCGCAGCGCGCCGATGGTGTTTATCAACCCTGAGTTCGAAACCCTGACCGACGAGATGGGCCAGTACCAGGAAGGCTGCCTGTCGGTGCCGGGTTACTACGAAAACGTAGACCGCCCGCAGTTGGTCAAAATCAAAGCGCTGGACCGTGACGGCAAGCCTTTTGAAATGACCGCCGATGGCCTGCTGGCCGTGTGCATCCAGCACGAATGCGACCACCTGAACGGCAAGCTGTTCGTGGATTACTTGTCTACGCTCAAGCGTGACCGGATCAAGAAAAAGCTGGAAAAACTGCACCGCCAGAACGCTTGATCCTCGGTATAACCCTACGCTTGTCTCGGACTCACTGTAGGAGCGAGCTTGCCTCGCGATCTTTTCAACGATCAAAAGATCGCGAGGCAAGCTCGCTCCTACAGGGTTATTCCCGCCTTCCCCCATTCCAAGTGAGTACTCCATGACTGAGCCATTGCGCATCGTCTTTGCTGGCACCCCCGAATTTGCCGCTGAACACCTCAAGGCGCTGCTCGACAGCCCGTACGAGATCGTTGCGGTGTACACCCAACCGGATCGTCCGGCCGGGCGCGGGCAAAAGCTGATGCCAAGCCCGGTCAAGCAACTGGCGCTGGAACACAATATTGCGGTCATGCAGCCGCCGACCTTGCGTGCACCCGAGGCTCAAGCCGAACTCGCCGCACTCAAGCCCGACTTGATGGTGGTGGTGGCGTACGGCCTGATCCTGCCGCAAGTGGTGCTGGATATTCCGCGTTTGGGCTGCATTAACAGCCACGCTTCGTTGCTGCCACGCTGGCGCGGCGCCGCGCCGATTCAGCGCGCGGTCGAGGCTGGCGATGCACAAAGCGGTGTGACGGTGATGCGCATGGAGGCGGGTCTGGACACCGGCCCGATGCTGCTCAAATCCATCACTCCCATCAGCAGCGAAGACACCGGCGGCACCCTGCACGACCGTTTGGCCGAGTTGGGCCCACCGGCCGTGATCGAAGCCATTGCCGGTTTGGCTGACGGCACCTTGCAAGGCGAAGTGCAGGACGACAGCCTGGCGACCTACGCCCACAAGCTCAATAAAGACGAAGCACGCATCGACTGGAATCGCCCGGCGGTGGAGCTGGAGCGGCTGATTCGTGCCTTCAACCCGTGGCCGATTTGCCACAGCACGCTCAACGGCGAAGCCCTGAAAATGCTGGCCGCCACCTTGGCAGACGCCAAGGGCGAACCGGGGCAGATCCTCGCGGCCAGCAAAGACGGCCTGATCGTGGGCTGCGGTGAAGGCGCGCTGTGCCTGACCCGTCTGCAATTGCCCGGCGGTAAAGCGCTGAACTTCAGCGATTTGTTCAACAGCCGCCGTGAGAAGTTTGCTGTGGGTACTGTTCTGGGCGCCGCCCAATGAACCCGCGTCTGGCCGCCGCCAAGGCACTGACCGCCGTACTCAACGGCAAGGCATCGCTCAACAGTTCGTTGCCGTTGCAACTGGACAAGGTTGAAGCCCGCGACCGCGGCCTGACCCAGGACCTGGCGTTCGGCACCGCACGCTGGTATCCGCGCTTGTCGGCATTGGCCAACAAGCTGCTGCAAAAACCCTTCAAAGCCGCCGATGCCGACGTTGAAGCGCTGTTGCTGGTGGGCTTGTACCAACTGCTGTACACGCGGGTCCCGGCCCACGCGGCCATTGGCGAAACCGTGGGCTGCGCCGACAAGTTGAAAAAGCCGTGGGCCAAAGGCCTGCTCAACGCCGTATTGCGCAATGCCCAGCGCGACAGCGAAGCCCTGCTGGCCGAGCTGGAACACGACCCGGTGGTACGTACGGCCCACCCGCGCTGGCTGCAAAAATCGCTGAAAGCGTTCTGGCCTGAGCAGTGGGAAGCCATCTGCGCCGCCAACAACGCGCATCCGCCGATGATTCTGCGGGTCAATCGCCGCCATAAAACCCGTGATCAGTACCTGCAACTGCTGGCTGAAAGCGAGGTGCAGGCCCAACCGTGTGTGTACAGCCGCGACGGCATTGTGCTGGCCGAAGCTTGCGATGTGCGCAACCTGCCGGGCTTTGCCGAAGGCTGGATCAGCGTGCAGGACGAAGCCGCACAGTTGGCCGCCGACCTGCTCGACTTGGCCCCCGGCCAGCGCGTGCTCGACGCCTGCTG
>NZ_WIWK01000093.1:0-25016 GCF_009600165.1 Pseudomonas sp. FSL R10-0399 | reverse complement strand
TCGTTAGCGGGAGGCGAATTCTACAGCGTTACACGCTGCTGTCAACACCTCATTTCCTGCTTCGATGAATTGAAGCTTGCACCGTCAAAACAACCCAACTCATTGATATTCAAGGAGTTTTCCGTTTCGACTGCACCGGAAGTGGTGCGAATTATAGGCCGCTAATAATCTGAGTCAAGCCCTAAATTCATAATTCTGTCACAACGCGCCAAAAGCCATAAAAGCAGAGGCCAGCCTAACGGCTGGCCTCTCTTCTTCTATATACAGCTGCAACTCAAATTACAGACTCGGGAATGCAAACTGCGACGCTTCATGGCTGGCACGTTGCGGCCAACGCTGAGTGATCGCCTTGCGGCGCGTATAAAACCGCACACCGTCCGGACCATAGGCATGCAGGTCACCGAACAGGGAACGCTTCCAACCACCAAAACTGTGGTACGCCACAGGCACTGGCAGCGGAACGTTCACCCCGACCATCCCCACTTCGATCTCGTCACAGAACAGGCGAGCCGCCTCACCATCACGGGTGAAGATGCAGGTACCGTTACCGTATTCGTGATCGTTGATCAGTTGCATCGCCTCTTCCAGGCTATTAACCCGCACGATGCACAGCACCGGACCAAAGATCTCTTCTTTATAGATGCGCATCTGCGGCGTCACACGATCAAACAGGCAGCCGCCCAAGAAGAAGCCATCTTCGTGATCCTTGACGCTCAAGCCGCGACCATCGACGACCAGCTCTGCACCGGCAGCAACACCATCCTCGACATAGCCGCTGACCTTGTCACGCGCCTGCCCCGAGACCAAAGGCCCCATGTCCAGACCGCACGAAGTGCCTGCACCGATTTTCAGCGCCTTGATTTGCGGTACCAGCTTGGCCACCAACGCATCAGCAACCTGATCGCCAACACACACCGCAACCGAAATGGCCATGCAACGCTCGCCGCAAGAACCGTAAGCCGCCCCCATCAGCGCACTCACAGCGTTATCAAGATCCGCATCCGGCATCAGCACCGCGTGGTTCTTCGCCCCGCCCAGCGCCTGCACACGTTTGCCGCGCTTGGTGCCTTCGGCATAAATGTATTCAGCAATCGGCGTTGAACCCACAAAACTCAGCGCTTTAACTTCTGGCGCTTCAATCAACGCATCCACAGCACCTTTGTCACCATGCACCACGCTCAGCACGCCCTTGGGCAGACCGGCTTCATGCAGCAACTGTGCAATAAACAAGGTCGAGCTTGGATCGCGTTCCGACGGTTTGAGGATGAAACAGTTACCGCACACAATCGCCAGCGGGTACATCCACAGCGGAACCATGGCCGGGAAGTTGAAAGGCGTAATGCCTGCAACCACACCCAGCGGTTGGAAATCCGACCATGCATCAATGTTCGGTCCTACGTTACGGCTGTATTCACCCTTCAGGATTTCTGGCGCAGAGCACGCAAACTCAACGTTCTCAATTCCGCGCTTCAGTTCACCCGCAGCGTCTTCCAGGGTCTTGCCGTGTTCTTCGCTGATCAACTGGGAGATGCGCGCTTCATTCTGCTCCAGCAACTGCTTGAAGCGGAACATCACCTGAGCACGCTTGGCCGGTGGCGTATTGCGCCAGGCCGGGAAAGCAGCCTTGGCTGAGTCGATGGCTTTTTGAATGGTTTCACGACTGGCCAGCGGCACTTGATGAATCACTTTACCGGTCGACGGGTTAAACACATCAGCGGTACGACCAGAGTCGCTTAGAAATTCGCCATTGATGAAATGTTGAATGGTGCTCATGGGTGCTCCAAAAAGTTGTCCACAGGCGCGAACGCTGCGCGCCTGCCTCTATTCCCAAAACCGCTTCTATAGATAGAAGGATCAGTCAATCTGGTTCAGCGCTTCACCGACTGCATCGAACAAACGATCCAGGTCTTGCGGCTTGCTATTAAAGGTTGGGCCGAACTGCAGAGTGTCGCCACCAAAGCGTACGTAGAAACCCGCCTTCCACAATTTCATCGCCGCATCAAACGGACGAACAATTGCGTCACCATCACGCGGGGCAATTTGAATGGCACCCGCCAAGCCATAGTTACGAATGTCGATGACGTTTTTCACGCCCTTCAAACCATGGATCGCATTCTCAAAGTGCGGCGCGACTTCAGCAACGCTCTGCACCAGATTTTCCTTTTGCAGCAGATCCAGCGCAGCCAGGCCCGCAGCACAGGCCACAGGGTGAGCCGAATAGGTATAGCCGTGTGGGAATTCAACCGCGTATTCAGGCGTCGGCTGATTCATGAACGTCTGATAGATCTCAGTGGTGGCAATCACCGCGCCCATCGGGATCGCGCCGTTGGTCACTTGCTTGGCAATACACATCAAGTCCGGAGTTACGCCGAAGCTGTCAGCACCAAACATCGAGCCTGTACGACCAAACCCGGTGATCACCTCATCGAACACCAACAGGATGTTGTGTTGATCGCAGATTTCACGCAGACGTTTCAGATAACCCTGAGGCGGCACCAGCACACCGGCCGAACCTGCCATAGGCTCCACAAACACCGCCGCGATATTCGACGCGTCATGCAACTCGATCAGCTTGAGCAGCTCATCAGCCAGCGCAATACCACCCTGCTCCGGCATGCCGCGTGAGAACGCGTTGCTCGCCAACAGCGTGTGCGGCAAGTGATCAACATCACTCATCGCCTGGCCAAACAGCTTACGGTTACCGTTCACACCGCCCAGGCTCGTGCCGGCAATGTTCACCCCGTGATAACCACGGGCACGGCCAATCATCTTGGTTTTGGTCGACTGGCCTTTCAAACGCCAGTAAGCCCGCACCATCTTCACCGCAGTATCCGCACACTCAGAACCCGAGTTAGTGAAAAACACGTGGTTCAGATTACCAGGGGTCAGCGAGGTGATTTTCTCTGCCAACTGGAACGACAGCGGGTGCCCGTACTGGAACGCAGGCGAATAATCGAGCGTGCCCAGTTGCTTGGCCACTGCTTCCTGGATTTCTGTGCGGGTATGCCCTGCACCACAGGTCCACAGACCTGACAGCGAATCGTAGATTTGCCGACCTTTATCGTCCGTCAGATAACTACCCTTCGCGCCAACGATAAAACGCGGGTCGCGATGGAAGTTACGGTTAGCAGTGTAAGGCATCCAATGAGCATCCAGCTTGAGCTGGCTAGTCACTGAGATTTCGGCATTTTCGGGCATGTTCATCGGCAAAACCTCGCAAAGCAGAAAGCGGCGTGGGATTGAAAGCGTTGTTGCAGCTAAATTGCCACGGCTATAAAGTCGATGAAATCCAACTCTTCTAACCTTTAGTTAGGCCCGGACTAAACTATGAGCACCCGTCGTCCCGATGCACTGGCACAAGTCAGCGACTTTGATATTCGATTGCTCCGGATCTTTCGCAGCGTTGTCGAATGCGGTGGTTTTTCAGCCGCAGAAACCGTGCTCGGGATTGGCCGCTCGGCCATCAGCCAACAGATGAGCGACCTCGAACAACGCCTCGGTTTACGTCTGTGCCAACGGGGTCGCGCCGGGTTCTCCCTGACAGAAGAAGGCCGCGAGGTGTATCAGTCAGTGCTGCAGTTATTAGGTGCACTGGAAAGTTTTCGTACCGAGGTCAACGGCCTGCACCAGCACCTGCGCGGTGAGTTGACCATTGGCCTCACCGACAACCTGGTCACCCTGCCTCACATGCGTATCACCCATGCGCTGGCACAACTCAAGGAACGCGGGCCTGACGTGCAAATCCACATTCGTATGATCGCCCCCAACGAAGTGGAACAAGGCGTTCTCGACGGCCGCCTGCATGTAGGCGTCGTTCCCCAGGCCAGCGCACTCTCCGGGCTTGAATATCAGCCGCTGTACAGCGAGCGCTCACTGCTTTACTGCGCAGTCGGCCACCCGCTGTTTTATGTCGATGACCGGCAACTGGAAGACCAGCGCCTCAATGACCAGGACGCCATTGCCCCGACCTTTCGCCTGCCAGCCGACATCCAGGCGCACTACCAGGCACTCAACTGCACCGCCAGCGCATCCGACCGAGAAGGCATGGCGTTCTTGATTTTGACCGGGCGCTACATCGGCTACCTGCCCGATCACTACGCCAGCTTCTGGGTACAACAAGGTCGCCTGCGCGCCTTGAAAGCCAAAACGCGTTTTTATGACTTAAGCCTCGCCTCAGTCACCCGCAAAGGCCGACGGCCCCACCTGGTGCTGGAAAGTTTCCTTGAGAGCCTGGAAGCGACGCGCTAACGTAAACGGCGGCCTCAAGCCTCCAGCCAATGTTCGGAAACCACATGCCATCGACCCTCACCGGCCTTTGCGAATACCGCGAAGAAATCCGTAAAAGCCGCTTTATTACACTGGCTGCCCCGATTACCAGCGCCCAGCAAGCCCAAGACTTCATCGAACAACACAGCGACCTCGACGCCACCCACAACTGCTGGGCCTGGAAACTCGGCGCCCAATACCGCAGCAGCGATGATGGCGAACCCGGCGGCACCGCAGGGCGGCCGATCCTGTCGGCGATTGAGGCGCAAGACTGCGATCAAGTCGTGGTGCTGGTTATCCGCTGGTACGGCGGCATCCAACTGGGCACCGGCGGGCTCGCGCGCGCCTATGGCGGTGGCGCCAATAAATGCCTGCAAGGGGCAGAGAAACTCCCGCTCATCAGCCGCGTCCCCCTGCAGTGCACCTGCCATTTCAGTGAACTGGCTTTGGTAAAGCTGCGACTGACCGAACTGGATGGCCTGCTGACCCAAGAAACCTTTACCGCCAACGGGGTTGATTTACAGCTGGAGCTGGGCGAAGAACACATTGCTGCTCTGCAGCAACAGTTGGCCGGCATCAGTCGCGGCAGAATCCTGTTGCACCGGGACACCCCACACAGCGACGCGTAAGCGTGAATAACCTGCGCCTCACCACTTGCCCACAATCACTGTGCACCCAACTGTGGATAACCTGAGCACACACGGCTACAGCCCTTTTATTACGGGCCTTTCAGCCATTTGTACGTTTTTTATCCAAATCAGCCGTACTTTAAGAAAAACACAGACAAAACAATACTTTAGCGTTGCATATCGCGGTTAGAACAAAGGGATGCAGTGCTTATACCTGTGCATTCAAGTTGCGCACAGATACTGTGGAACAACCTGTGGATAACCCGCGCAAAGTCCCCGGCGATTCAGCCCCCATAACGCTTACTTAATCTTGTGCGTTTTTTAATCAATTACAGTCATTCAAGACCATCACCTGACCTCTGCCTGCCTATTGTTCCTACTCACCATTTGATGAGAGCGCACACACAAGCGCTGGGCACTCGCACAGGGAAGGCGTACAAACAGCTAACGGTGACTTCCTTAACGCTAAAGAGGGCTAATTCATGGCAGCAAAAAAAGCACTAATCGTAGGCGCCTCACGTGGGCTGGGTCTGGGACTGGTGACGGCCCTGTCACATGACGGCTGGCAAGTAACCGCAACCGTTCGGGACCCTCAGCGCGCAGACGCGTTAAAAAAACTGGATAACGTGCAGATCGAGCAACTCGACATCGACAACCTGCAAGCCATCAACGCCCTGCACCAGCGCTTGAGCGCAGACGTGTTTGACCTGGTTTTTATTAACGCCGGCATCAAAGGCCCGGACGATCAAACCTCCGGGGCCGCCAGCCTCGCTGACATTGGCCAATTGTTTCTGACCAACAGCGTTGCGCCCGTTAATGTGGCCCAAGCCTTCGTCGGCAGTATCAAAAAAGACAATGGCGTTCTGGCATTTATGAGTTCAAGGCTGGGCAGCATCACCAATCCCAACGCCCCGCAGCTCGCACTCTATAAAGCCAGCAAGGCCGCGCTTAATTCATTGACCAACACCTTTGTGACGCAACTCCCGGAGCCGCGACCAACCGTGCTCTCCATCCACCCGGGAGTCGTCAAAACCGACCTGACTCGCGGTACCGGCGACATTGACGTCGACACCAGCATCCGCGGCATCGTCGAACAGCTCTATGCGTATGCCGGTAAAGGCGGTCATCACTATATCGACTACAAGGGTCAGACCATTCCCTGGTAACCGAGTGAAGGGCAGCCGTTGCAGGCTGCCCATCGCTTAAAGCCCCAGCAGCGACAACATGATGAACGTGGCAAACAACACGAAATGCGTCATGCCCTCAATGGCATTGGTCTCACCGTCATTCAAATTGATCGCACACACCACCAGCGTGATCAGCACCATCACCGTCTGCACCGGTGTCATCGCCATCTGAAAGGGCTGGCCGGTATACAGCGCCATCGCCTCCATGGCAGGCACCGTCAAAATCACCGTGGACAACGATGCGCCCAAGGCCACGTTCACCACCGATTGCATGCGGTTGGCCAACGCGGCCCTTAGCGCCGTCAGAATTTCCGGTGCCGCCGAGATGGCCGCAACCACAATTGCCGTCATCACCGGCGGCGCGCCCGTCCCCTCAAGGCCAAGGTCCAGCGCCTTGGACATCACCTCCGCCAGCGCACCGATCACAATCACGCCCAAGCCAAGAATGGCGATCGACAGCTTTACATTGGTCGGCGTCCCTTCTGGCTCGCGCTTGCGGCCTTTTTTCTCCGGGTAGCTATAACTGAAAAAGTAACTGTGCGGCCCCACCTGCATGCGCAAAAACACCGCATACAGCAGCACCATCGCGCCAATGGTGAAGGCGGAGTAAATTTTCCAGTCAGCCTCAGGGATAAACTCCGGCACCACCATCGACACACCCATGGCCGTCAGAATCATCACGCTGTACGTGCGGGCCGAATCGTCGTTGTAGGACTGCTCGCCATGTTTGATCCCGCCCATCAGCGCGGCCAAACCGAGGATGCCGTTGATATCGAGCATCACCGCCGAATAAATCGTGTCACGCACCAAGGTCGGCGACGGCTCGTTGCTCATCATGATGGCCAGGATGACCACTTCTACCAGCACTGCAGACAGCGTAAGAATCATCGTCCCATAAGGGTCGCCGACCTTTTCAGCCAGGACCTCTGCATGATGCGCCACCCGCATCGAAGCGCAGACAATCGCCGCAATCAGGACCAAGCCCCCGATCAGCGCCGTGGCCTGGCCACTGCCCAATAACCAATGTTCCAGCGGGAAGGCCACACCGACCATCACCACCGCCAGGAGGAGGAGTTTTTCATCTTTCAATAAAGTCAGCATCGCAGGCCTTTTGCCGAGAGTCGAATACACGTTGTGAGGTGACAGACTGCCAAAACTCACTAACGTTTCGTTACACCTTAGTTCACAGGCATGCCATTAGAAGGGTCGGACTGGCCGCTCAAACGCAGTTGGTGCGACAAATGGCGGGGGCATTTTTACAAGCTGTGTCGTCCGACGCCTGTAGAATGCCGCCATCTGCACCTGATCTGATGAGAAAAACGAATATGTATGACTGGCTGAACGCCCTGCCAAAAGCAGAACTGCACCTGCACCTTGAAGGTTCTCTAGAGCCCGAGTTGCTGTTCTCGCTGGCCGAGCGCAACAAAGTCGCCCTCCCCTGGAACGATGTTGAAACCTTGCGCAAGGCCTATGCCTTCAACAACCTGCAAGAGTTTCTCGACCTCTACTACAAAGGCGCGGACGTACTGCGCACCTCTCAGGATTTCTACGACCTGACCTGGGCTTACCTGTTGCGCTGCAAGGCTCAGAACGTCATTCACACCGAACCCTTCTTCGACCCGCAAACCCACACCGACCGTGGCGTACCGTTTGAAGTGGTACTGAATGGCATCGCCGCTGCACTCAAAGACGGCGAACAGCAACTGGGTATCACCAGCGGCTTGATCCTGAGCTTCCTGCGCCACCTGAGCGAAGAAGAAGCGCAAAAAACCCTCGACCAGGCACTGCCATTTCGCGATGCATTTGTCGCCATAGGCCTGGACAGCTCAGAAATGGGCCACCCACCGAGCAAGTTCCAGCGCGTGTTTGACCGTGCCCGCCACGAAGGTTTTCTGACCGTGGCCCACGCCGGCGAAGAAGGCCCGCCGGAGTACATCTGGGAAGCCCTCGACCTGCTGAAAATCCAGCGTATCGACCACGGCGTACGCGCGATTGAAGACGAACGCTTGATGCAACGCATCATCGACGAGCAAATCCCGCTGACCGTGTGCCCGCTGTCCAACACCAAACTGTGCGTGTTCGATCACATGTCGCAACACAACATTCTCGACATGCTCGAGCGCGGCGTAAAAGTCACCGTCAACTCCGACGACCCGGCCTATTTCGGCGGTTACGTGACCGAGAACTTCCACGCGCTGTACACCGACCTGGGCATGACCCAGGACCAAGCCAAACGCCTGGCGCAAAATAGCCTCGACGCACGCCTGATCAAACCGTAAAAACCCGGCCTTGTAGGAGCGAGCTCGCCTCGCGATCTTTTGATCCTTTAAAAAGATCGCGAGACAAGCTCGCTCCTACAAGGCACTACGCTGCCCCGCCAACTCCGCACACCGCTCAATCAGCATGTCGCGCAGCAGCTTCACCGGTTTGCTCAATTGGGCGCGATGCCCGCACAGCAAATTCAATGGCGCACGCTCGCAGGTCAATTCCGGCAATAACACCTTGAGCCTGCCCGCCGTCACATCCTGCGCCACGTCCAGCCACGACTTGTACGCAATCCCCGCCCCGGCAATCGCCCACAAACGCACCACATCAGCATCATCACTAAAACGGTCACCGCTCACCGTCAGCCCCAGCTCGCGCTTACCGTCGTTAAATTGCCAATGGTCATGCACGCGCGTCCCGAGCATGTACAGCAGGCAGTTATGTTGCAGCAAATGTTCAAGCTGACGCGGCTCGCCTCGGCGCGCCAAATAGTCGGGTGATGCGCACAGTACGCGGCGATTGTCGGTGGCAACCGGCAGCGCCACCAGGCTGGAGTCTTCCGGCTCACCGTAACGCAGGGCGATATCCACAGGCTGGCGGAACAGATCGGCAATCCGGTCGCCCAGCAATAGACGTACGGTCAACTGCGGGTGTTCACGCTGAAACGCGTCCAGCCAGGGCAACAACAGGTTACGTCCAAAGTCTGAGGGCGCTGATAGCTGCAACACCCCGCTCACCTGATCTTGCCCGCGGGCTAAAAGGCGGCGCCCTTCATCCAGGCTGCTCAAGGCCGTTCGCGCATAGTCGAGAAAGCCTTGCCCCTCGGCTGTCAGGCGCAGGCTGCGTGTGGAGCGCGCCAACAATCGAGCCCCTAACTGCGCTTCGATCCGCTTGAGGGCTGCACTGGCCACTGCTGGCGACAAATCCATCACCCGCGCTGCTGCCGACAAACTGCCCAAGTCAGCAGCACGCACAAACAGTTGCAGGTCATCGAAGCGCAGCATTCATCGCCACCATTATCAAAAAAACATTGAAAGAGACTGCTGTTTTAGCCGGTTTTATCGCCCAGCGAAATGGTTAATCATCGATTCACTTTTCGTACTCACTGTCAGGACATGCCCCATGAAAGCTATCGCCTATTACCAGTCGTTGCCGATCCAGGACCCTAACGCCCTGCAAGACATCGAACTGCCCGAGCCAGTGGCCGGCCCGCGTGACGTGTTGGTTGAAGTCAAAGCCATCTCGGTCAACCCGGTGGACACCAAGGTCCGCCAAAACGCACAGCCGGAGGGCGGTGCCGCCAAAGTGCTGGGTTGGGACGTGGCCGGGGTGGTCAAGGCGGTCGGCAGTGACGTCAGCCTGTTCAAGGTTGGTGACAAGGTGTTCTACGCCGGGTCTATCGCCCGGGCGGGCGGCAACAGCGAGCTGCACGTGGTCGACGAGCGAATCGTCGGGCACATGCCAAAAAGCCTCGGTTTTGCTGAAGCCGCTGCACTGCCGCTGACCGCTATTACCGCCTGGGAATTGTTGTTCGAACGCCTGGCTATTAAAGAAGGCAAAAACGATGAGCAGCAAAGCCTGTTGATTGTCGGCGCAGCAGGCGGGGTCGGCTCGATCCTGACCCAACTGGCCAGCCAGTTGACCGCCCTCAAGGTGATTGGCACGGCCTCACGCCCCGAGACCCAAGCCTGGGTGCGCGAACTGGGCGCAGATGTGGTCATCGACCACACTCAGCCGTTGAGCGAAGCACTCAAAGCTCAGGGCATCGACGCGGTAACCCACGTCGCCAGCCTGACGCAGACCGATCAGCACCTCGACCAACTGGTCGAAGCCCTCGCCCCACAAGGCAAGTTTGCTTTAATCGACGACCCGAAAACCTTCGACATCACCAAGCTCAAACGCAAGAGCCTGTCGCTGCACTGGGAGTTCATGTACACCCGCTCACTGTTCGAAACCCCGGACATGATTGCGCAACACACCCTGCTCAATCGGGTAGCCGAACTGATCGACGCGGGCACTTTGCGCACCACCGTAGGCGAACACTTTGGCACCATCAACGCCGCCAACCTGCGCCGCGCACACGCGCTGCTGGAAAGCGGCAAGGCCAAAGGCAAAATCGTGCTTGAAGGGTTCTGATCACAGCGAGGGGACTAAAACGGTCAATTTTTAACCGTCAGTCAGAGACTTGATGCCTGTCATATTCTGCGGCGCTTTCAGGCATACACTGGCCGCCTTTGCCAACCAAAGGAGGCCAGCAATGAAAATCCTGATAAAGGCGTTAGCAAAATCTCCTGACTGCCAATGGCAGGTTCAAATCGACCAGCAAGCCGTTAACTTTCGCACAAAGGCTGAGGCCAAAGCCTTTGTGGATACGTTGAAATCGCGCTTGCAGGCCCCGCACAAATTGCCCGAACCCATGGCAGTGTGATTCAGACTGTGTCCTCGGCGGCGATCCGCGCCTGATACACACGGCGGGTCGCCATGCCGATCGTCACGGCCAACACCCCGCACAAGGTGATCACCATCGCCATTGGCATTGCCGTGCCATCATGCAAAACACCCACGAGTGACGCCGCACCGGCCGCCACACTGAACTGCAAAAAGCCCAGCATCGCCGAAGCACTGCCCGCCCGTGCGCCCTGCCCATTCATGGCACACGCCGAGGCATTGGGGATGATGCAGCCCAGACTGGCGATGCAGATAAACAGCGGAATCAACAACGGCCACAGTTGCTCGGTATGCAGGGCGCTAATGCCCAGCAATGCCACACCTGCCGCCAGATACACCCACACCGTACGCGCCAGCAAAAAGGCCGGTTGGCGCTTGGCCAGCAACCGTGCGTTCACTTGCGCCACCAAAATAAAGCCCGCCGCGTTACTGCCGAACAACCAGCCGTAGTGTTCCGCAGGCACGCCATACAGTTTGATAAAGACGAAAGGTGAACCCGCAATGTAGGCAAACATCCCGGCCATTGCGATCCCCCCCGTCAGGGCATGCCCCAGGAACTCGCGATCCTTGAGCAAACGACCGTATTGGCGCAGCGCCCCCGACAACGGTTGGCGCGGCACGTTGGCCGGCAGGCTTTCCGGCAACCCCAATGCAACTGCCAGGGCGGCCAGTGCACTGAAGCCGGTCAGCGCGATAAAGATCGACTGCCAGCCGTAGACGTTAACCAGCAGGCCGCCGAGCATCGGCGCCAAAATCGGCGCCAGGCCCATCACCAGCATCAGTTGCGAGAACACCTTGGCCGAGCCCACCGCATCGCACTTGTCGCTGACAATCGCACGTGACAGCACCATCCCGGCACACCCGCCCAGCGCCTGGACAAAACGAGCACCAATCAGCCACTCGAGCGTGGGCGCAACCGCGCAGGCCAAAGAACCCAGGGTAAACAGACCAACACCCACCAGCAGCGGCACACGACGACCGAAGCGGTCAGCCAGCGGGCCGTACGCCAGTTGGCCGATGGACAAGCCCAGGAAATACACCGCAAGGGTCAACTGGATGTGCGTTTCATCGGTGGCAAAGGCTAGCGCCATCGCCGGGAACCCAGGCAAGTAGAAATCGATCGCCAAGGGCCCAAAAGCGCTGAGCGCGCCAAGAATCAGGAGAGTTCTAACGTTCATCAGTTGTCCAAATCGTACTGCGGTTAGCGCGGTACGACAGTCTAGCTGTGGTTGCAGACGATGAACATTAAGTTAGCGAGCTATCTAATAAATCCCCTGTAGGAGCGATCTTTTGATCCTGGCTCTTTTTACGGCCGCTGCGCGCCCGGACGTAGCCTCGCAAGGCTCGTCAACTGCTACGGGCGTACGCGATACAACTGTAGGAGCGAGCTTGCCTCGCGATCTTTTGATTGTTTAAAAGATCGCGAGGCTTTTCTGCGTCAAGCCGTGGCTAGCACGTCAAAACCGGCACCTTCAATCGCGCCGACGATGTCTTTTGCTGCCAACGAGCTCTCGACCTTCACCGTTTTGGTCTTCAGGTCCACGTCGACTTTAGACTGCGGATCAAGGCGCTGAATCGCGTTGGTCACACCGCGAACACAGCCACCACAGGTCATTCCATCCACTGTAAACGTTTGCATGACACGCCTCCTTTGGTTGAGATGGCCACAGCTTCCACCTTGCCATCGTGGCAAGGTCAAGCCCCTCGTTGCATGAGCACACTGGCAATCTGACCTTGGCTCGGCCAAGCTGAATGCCTTCTGATTTGAAAACAAGGTACCGAGCCATGCGCGGGTCCGCTTTGAGCCTAGTCAGTTTTTTAACCCTGGCCGCTTTGCCGCTGTGGGCCAACGCCGATCAAGACTACGGCGTTTTGATCATTTCTCGCGAACGCCTCGAAGTCCCCACCAGTTGCGAAGTCGGGGTGTACATCGACGATCAATTGGCCGGGCGATTGTTTCAAGAGCAGGCGCTGTCTTTCAATTTGCCCGCCGGCAATGTCGGCATTCGCCTCAAGCTCCTGCCCGGTCAGGCGCCGGGGTGCTTGCCCGGCATGCTGGTGCCGCCCGCGCAGCAGTTCACGCTTAAAGCCGGTGATGTACGCAAATACCGGATCGCGCTGGGCAAGGACGGCATGTACTTAAAACCCGCCAAGTTGGAATACTGACCACACGCAACGAAATAACCCACAGCAGTGGCCTTGACCTTGCCACGGGGTCAAGGTCGATTCTATGGACAGATAACTTCTTAAGGAGGACTGCTCATGCCCACCCAATTCGATCTGCCGATTGACGGTATGACCTGTGCCAGTTGCGCCGGCCGCGTGGAAAAAGCCTTGGCCAAGGTGCCGGGGGTTGAAAGCGTCAGCGTCAACCTGGCCACTGAGCAGGCGCGTATTCAGGCCCCGGCCGACAGCCTGGCGGCACTGGTCGACGCCGTGCAGCAAGCGGGTTACAGCGTGCCAGCTCACAGCCTGGAGCTGGACGTGGGCGGCATGACCTGCGCGTCCTGCTCAGGCCGCGTGGAAAAAGCCCTCAGCAAAGTCCCAGGCGTCGAGCGTGTCGGCGTCAACCTGGCCAACGAGCGGGCCCACGTCGAGCTGCTTGGCCACGTCGACCCGGCCCAACTGATCGACGCGGTTAACCGGGCCGGCTACTCAGCCAGTCTGCACCAGGCAAACAACCCGCACGCCGTGCAGGACGATCAGCAAAAGCGCTTGCAGCGCGAACGCTGGGCGTTGGTGCTGGCTATTGTCCTGGCGTTACCGCTGGTTCTGCCGATGCTGCTGATGCCATTGGGGATTCACTGGATGCTGCCCGCGTGGGCACAGTTCGTACTCGCCACCCCGGTGCAATTTGTGTTGGGCGCACGCTTTTATCGTGCCGCCTGGAAAGCCGTCAAAGCAGGCGCAGGCAACATGGACCTGCTGGTCGCCCTCGGCACCAGCGCGGGCTACGGCCTGAGCCTCTACGAATGGGCCATCGCCGCGCCCGGCACCACACCGCATCTGTACTTCGAAGCCTCGGCCGTGGTCATCGCGCTGGTACTGCTGGGCAAATACCTCGAAAGCCGCGCCAAACGCCAGACCGCCAGCGCCATTCGTGCCCTTGAAGCCCTGCGCCCGGAGCGCGCCTTGCGCGTGGTCGATGGCCAGGAACAAGACGTCGCCATCAGCGACCTGCGCCTCAATGACCTGGTGCTCGTCAAACCCGGCGAGCGTTTTCCAGTGGATGGCGAAGTGGTCGAAGGCCAAAGCCACGCCGACGAAGCCCTAATCAGCGGCGAAAGCCTGCCCGTGCCGAAACAGCCTGGGGATAAAGTCACCGGCGGCGCGATCAATGGCGAAGGCCGTCTGGTGATCAAAACCCTGGCCCTGGGCACCGAAACCGTCCTCGCACGCATCATTCGCCTGGTCGAAGACGCGCAAGCCGGTAAAGCGCCGATCCAAAAGTTGGTAGATAAAGTCAGTCAGGTGTTCGTCCCGGTGGTGCTCGTGATCGCCCTCGCCACTCTGCTCGGCTGGTGGCTCTACGGCGCCCCGATTGAAACGGCCCTGATCAACGCCGTGGCTGTGCTGGTTATCGCCTGCCCGTGTGCGCTGGGGTTGGCGACACCCACGGCGATCATGGCCGGGACCGGTGTGGCCGCCCGCTTCGGGATCTTGATCAAAGACGCCGAAGCGCTGGAGCGTGCACACGAAGTCAGCGCCGTGGTCTTCGACAAAACCGGCACCCTCACCTCCGGCACCCCGCAAATCGCCCACCTGGCGGCGCTGGACGGTGACGAAGCCCACTTGTTGCAAGCCGCAGGCGCCCTGCAACGCGGCAGCGAACACCCCTTGGCCAAGGCCGTACTCGACGCCTGCGCCGCACGACAGTTAAACGTGCCGGATGTAGCTGACAGCCAGTCCCTGACCGGGCGTGGCATCGCCGGCACACTCGAAGGCCGCCGTCTGGCCTTGGGCAATCGTCGCCTGCTCGACGAAACCGGCCTCATCCCAGGTTCGCTGGCAGACTCCGCAACCGCTTGGGAGAACGAAGGCCGCACCCTGTCGTGGCTCATCGAACAAAGCCCCGAACCCCGCGTGCTCGGCCTGTTTGCCTTTGGTGACACCCTTAAAACCGGCGCGCAGTCCGCGATCCAGCAACTTACCGCCCGCCACATCAGCAGCCACTTGCTGACCGGCGACAACCGCGGCAGCGCCCGTGTGGTCGCCCAAGCGTTGGGCATTACCGACGTGCACGCCGAAGTCTTGCCCGCCGACAAGGCAGCCACGGTGGCCGAACTGAAAAAAACCGGCGTGGTGGCGATGGTCGGCGACGGCATCAACGACGCCCCGGCACTGGCCGCAGCCGATATTGGTATCGCCATGGGCGGCGGCACCGACGTGGCCATGCAGGCTGCGGGCATTACCCTGATGCGCGGCGACCCGCGACTGGTGCCCGCCGCCCTGGACATCAGCCGTAAAACCTATGCAAAAATCCGTCAGAACCTGTTCTGGGCGTTTGTCTACAACGTGATCGGCATTCCGCTGGCCGCCTTTGGCTTCCTCAACCCGGTACTGGCGGGCGCGGCCATGGCATTCTCCAGCGTCAGCGTGGTCAGCAACGCACTGTTACTGAAGTTCTGGAAACCCGACGATCTAGAGTGAGGAGGCAACTGTCATGAATATCGGCCAGGCCGCCAAGCACAGCGGCCTGAGCGCCAAAATGATTCGTTACTACGAGTCCATTGGCTTGCTCAAACCCGCCCACCGCAGCGACAGCGGCTATCGCCTGTACAGCGACGACGACCTGCACACACTGGCATTTATCAAGCGTTCGCGGGACCTGGGGTTTTCACTGGAAGAGGTCGGCAAACTGCTGACCTTATGGCAAGACCGCCAACGCGCCAGCGGCGACGTAAAAGCCCTGGCGCGCCAACACATCGAGGCGTTAAATCAAAAAATTGTTGAACTGAGCAGCCTGCGTGACACCCTGCAAGTGCTGGTCGAAAGTTGCCAGGGCGACCACCGCCCCGACTGCCCGATCCTTAAAGACCTGGAGTCGGGGGCGTGCTGCACCCCATAACCCTGTAACCCTGTAACCCTGTAACCCTGTAGTCGCTGCCGAGGCACGAAGGCTGCGATCGAGTGCGCAGCGCTCGCATTTTTACGACGGCTTCGCCGCCGATCGCAGCCTTCGTTCCTCGTCAGCGACTACAGGTAAGGCTCACAGCACCATCATCAACACTTTGCCGATCATCAACACGCTGACCACCGCACACAGCACCGCAAACCCCTGTTGCATCCGCTGGCCCGAGATTTTCGGCGCCAGCACGCGGCCGATGATCATCCCCGCCAGCGTCGCGCTGATAAACAGCACGCCCTGTTCCGACAGGCTAAAGCCCTGATACACCAGATGCCCCAAGGTGCCCAAAGACACCAGCGCCACCACCATCAACGACGTGGCGACAATCCCGTGCATCGGCACATCACTGAATTTGCGAAACGCCGGGACGATCAAAAAACCACCGCCAACCCCCAGCAACCCGGTCAACAACCCCGCCGAGGCCCCGATCGACGCCAACGTGGTGGCGCAGCGCAGGTCCCATTTCAAGTGCCCGGTAGACGGGTTGAGCTGGCAGTTTTTATGCTCCATGTCTTCATCAGACGGGCAGCCCGCCCGAGCTTTCAAAAACATGCGCGCCGAGACAAACACCATCACGCCACCAAACAAGGCCATCAGTGCCGCACCGGGCAGCAACTTGGCCAAGTGCAGCCCCAGTGGCGACGCCAGCCAGCCGGCGCTGGCCATCAGCGCTGCCGCCTTGTAGCGCACCAAGTCTTTGCGCAACCCGTCAATGGCGCCCACCGACGCCGCCACACCCACCGCCAATAACGCAACGGGCGTGGCCTCAACCAGCGTCCAGCCCACGCCCAGGGTCAACGCCGGAATGGCCAAAATACCGCCACCCGCGCCAGTCAGCCCCAACAACAAGCCCACCAGCGCGCCCAAGATCATAATCAGCATGGTTGAACTCAGTCCGGCTTGCAGTCAGTAAACCATTCACGCCCTTTGAGCATCCCTTGCCAGTAGAACCAGGGCAGTAATGTTGCCTTCAGGAACCAGGCAGACTGTCTTGGCACGGTAGGATCCATCGGAAAGGTTGGCAGGAGTTTTCCGCCATAACCGAACTCGGCCAGAATCACTTTGCCTTTTTCGACCGTCAGCGGGCACGAGCCATAACCGTCATAACGCTTGGGCAATGCACGGCCCTGGCGCAGGGCAATCAGGTTGTCCGCCACCACCACGACTTGCTTGCGCGCTGCCGCCGCCGTTTTGGCATTGCTGGTGCCGCACACATCGCCCGCCGCAAAAATCTCGGGGTAGCGCGGATGCTGCAAGGTGGCCGGGTCGGTTTCAAACCAGCCCGCCTTGTCGGCCAGCTCGCTGCGACGGATCACGTCCGGCGCTTGTTGCGGCGGCACGACATGCAGCATGTCGAAGCGTTTCTCGACCCGCGTGACCTGTCCGTCGGCACCGGTCACATCAAACCAGGCGGTCTTGTTCGGGCCGTCAACCTTGACCAGATTGGACTGGAACGCCAATTGCGCCTTGTAGGCTTCCACGTATTTCATCAACGGCGGGACAAAAGTCGGGACGCCAAACAACGCCGCACCCGCCAGGTTGAACTCCACTGAAACCGACGCCAGCACGCCCTGCTTGCGCCAGTAATCACACGACAGATACATCGCTTTTTGCGGCGCACCGGCACACTTGATCGGCATCCCCGGTTGCGTGAAAAGCGCCTTGCCGCCGCGCAGCGAGCGCACCAGCTCCCACGTGTAGGGCGCCAGATCATGCCGGTAATTGGACGTTACGCCATGTTTGCCGAGGGTTTCTTCCAGGCCTTCGATCTTCTCCCAGGCCAGTTGCAAGCCAGGGCACACAATCAACTGCTGATAACCCAGCTCTGTGCCATCACTGAGCAGCACCACCTTGCGCTGCGGTGCAAACGCACACAGCGACGCCTTCACCCACTGCGCCCCTTTGGGCATCACCTCGCCGGTGGGCCGCACCGTGTCTCGCACGTCGTAGGCACCGCCGCCCACCAGAGTCCACGCGGGCTGATAGTAGTGCTCGGTATTGGGCTCGATCACGGCGATGCGCAAAGACGCGTCGCGCTTCAACAAGCTTGCCGTCACCGACAGCCCGGCCGAGCCGCCGCCCACCACAACCACATCAAACTGGCGCACTTCACGGGCGCCTTGGGTCGCGGCCTCATAGAGTTTTGAAGAGCGATTGCCCGTGCGGCAAAACGCCAACACCGGCTTGGGCAACTCCGCCAGCAACTCACGCAGTTGTTGCGCCTGTTCCGCGGTTGCTCCAGTGGTCTGCACCGGCAAATAAGCAAAACGCAGCCCCAACGCCTCGGCGGCCTGCTGCATGGCGCCGTGCTCGGGTTGCTCGGGGCCGCCTTCATGATCGGGGCGGTTGCACACCACACTGCGAAAACCCAGTGCGGGCAAGGCTTGGAGGTCAGACGGCGCGAGCTGGCCAGACACCGAGAACGTGGCGTCGATTCGCTTGATGTTTTGCTCCATTGGGCACTCCAGGCACAACAAAAATGAATGGAATAAGGGGGCGGTGAACGTCGCAGGCAATGGCCCGCATCACTTCTTCAGCGCTTGACCGCAATACAGACCCGACAACGTTTGCATCACAGACACCACTTCGAAACTGGCGAGGGAATAGTAAATATATTTCCCCATGCGCCGGGTGTTGACCATGCCTTCATCGCGCAACACGCCGAGCTGTTGCGACAAGGTGGGCTGGCGGATCCCGGTCAGGTCTTCAAGCTCACCGACATTACGTTCGCCTTGCGTCAGCTGGCACAGCAACAGCAGCCGGTCTTCATTGGCAAGGGCTTTGAGAAGGGTGCAGGCTTTGGACGCAGAATCGCGCAGAAGGCCGATCTCTTCACTGGTGAGTTGGGCAGACATGGAGAGCTCCGTGACGTAATGGTCGACAGTCTACGTCTCGATAATATATGTTTCAATATATTGAAATATCTTTTGATTCACGTGAGGCCCTTCATGCACGCCGACATTCAAGGTTTCTACGACCCCAACACCTCAACCGTGAGCTACGTGGTGTACGAAGCAGACGGTAGCGAGTGCGCCATCATTGACCCGGTGCTCGACTACAACGCTGCCGCCGGACGCATCAGTACTGACAGCGCCGACAGCATCATCCGGTTTGTAGAAGCCCACGGCCTCAAGGTGCAGTGGTTGCTGGAGACCCACGCCCACGCGGATCATTTATCAGCCAGCGCCTACCTCAAGCAAAAGCTCGGCGGGCACATCGGCATTGGTTCGGCGATTACCCAAGTCCAGGGCGTGTTTCGCGATATCTACAACCTGGAGCCTGAGTTCAGACTCGACGGCTCGCAATTCGACCATTTATTCGAGCCGGACGAGGTGTTCCACATTGGCCGCCTGCACGTGCGCGCGCTCCATGTGCCGGGGCACACGCCAGCCGACATGGCCTACCAGCTCGAAGACCACAGCATCTTTGTCGGTGACACCCTTTTCATGCCGGATGTCGGCACCGCGCGTTGCGACTTTCCGGGGGGCGATGCGCAGCAGTTGTATCACTCCATCAAGCGCCTGCTGAGTTTGCCGGCCGATACCCGACTGTTGATGTGCCACGACTACCCGCCCGCCGGGCGCGAAGCCTCGTGGTCGACCACGGTGGGCGAGCAGCGGGCGCGCAATATCCACGTGAACGACAGCGTGCCACTGGCCGACTTTGTCGACATGCGCACCACCCGCGACGCCACCTTGGGCGTACCGGCCCTGTTGATCCCGGCCATCCAGGTCAACATCCGCGCCGGCAACCTGCCGCCCGCCGATGAAAGCGGCCTGCGCAGCCTGAAAATCCCGCTCAACCGGTTTTAAAAATGGCGGGCATAAAAAATCCGGCCAAGGCCGGATTTTTTATTCATCGAATCACTGCATCCACGGCGGAGGCGGCTCTTCGGCCTTACTCGGTGGCGCATCATCTGCGGCTCGCACCGCTTGACGACGTTCTTCGTCCAGACGGGCCGCTTCGATCTCGCGGATCACACCGCCGACATCCGCCAACTCTTCAGGCTCATCAAACTCGCCGGTCAACACGCTGGTCGGCTGCAGGGTGCCCGCTTCGTAAAGCGCCCACATTTCCTTGGCGTAGCGGGTTTTCTTCAACTCCGGCGCAAAACGTCCGAAGTACAAAGCCATGTTGCCCACGTCACGCTCCAGCATGTTGAACGCGTGGTTGTTACCCGCCGCATCCACCGCCTGAGGCAAGTCGATAATCACCGGGCCGGTTGGCGTCAGCAACACGTTGAACTCGGACAAGTCGCCGTGAACCAGCCCCGTGCAGAGCATCAGCACGATCTGGGAAATCAGGTACGCGTGGTATTCGCGCGCCTGATCCGGCTCCAGCACCACATCGTTCAAGCGCGGTGCCGCGTCGCCGTATTCATCGGCCACCAGTTCCATCAGCAGCACGCCTTCGAGGAAGTCGAACGGCTTGGGCACCCGTACACCGGCGCCCGCCAGCCTGAACAGGGCGGCTACTTCGGCGTTCTGCCAAGCGTCCTCGGTTTCTTTACGACCGTACTTCGAGCCCTTGGCCATCGCTCGGGCCTGACGGCTGTTGCGAACCTTGCGACCCTCCTGATATTCAGCGGCCTGCCGGAAACTTCGTTTGTTAGCCTCCTTGTAAACCTTGGCGCATCGCAGCTCTTTGCCGCAGCGGACCACATAAACAGCTGCTTCTTTGCCACTCATGAGTGGGCGCAGCACCTCGTCGATCAGACCGTCCTCGATCAGGGGTTCTAAGCGTTTTGGAGTCTTCATCAGCTTTTATTGTGGGTCCTTTGTTACCAAACACGCGAATGTCACTCGTTATACGGCAATCCACTCACTACGGGGAGAGGGGGACCGTGCAAGAGTCGCTTGTAGGCACGCCATGTGCCAAAAATCCCGACGTTAGCCGCTCTGGATAATAGACGAGCGCCAACCATCGGGCATCGACTAATCCCGTTGATTCAGCGCGCACCCTACTAGAGCCGAGCAAAATGTATGCAGGGCGTTTCCGAAAATAGCCCGATCACTGTCGGAATAACTCGCCGGGCGTGAAGCCAAACATTTTTTTAAAGGCGGCAATAAAGGCCGACGTGGATTCATAGCCACATGACAACGCCGCCAGAGTCACGCTGCCGCCCTCCTCCAGCACCCGCAAAGACGACAGCAAGCGCATACGCTGGCGCCAACTGCGAAAACTCATGCCGGTTTCCCGGTCAAACAATCGCATCAGGGTTTTTTCCGACGTGCCCAAGCGCTCGGCCCACACGCTGAGCGTCACTTCAGCCTCAGGGTTTTCAATCAGCTCATTGCACAGCGCCAACAACCGCGCATGACGCGGCAATGGCAGCGAAAAACCGACCTGGTTCAGGCCCGCCAACTGATCGAGCAACACCTGCACCAAACGTTCTTCAGGGCTGCCGCCTTGTGGATACTCCACCGGCAAGGCGCAAAAACGTTTGATCAGCTCGCGCGCCAGCGGTGTCACCTCCAATACCCGGCAATGTTCGGGTGCCCACAGGCAATCCTCACGGCGCACGTACACGCTGCGCATCTCGGCGCGCATTGAGGTCACCACCTCATGCTCCAGCCCGGCCGGGATCCAGATGCCCCACTGCGGCGGCGCATAAAAACTGCCTTCGTCGGTGTGCACACCCAACACGCCACTGATGGCATACGAAAACTGCACCCAATCATGTCGATGGCGTGGCGTCCACGAGCCCGCGCCCAAACTCTCGGCGCGCGCGTACAGCGGCCGAGGCAAGGTTGTGAGTGCAGGAATGGCGCGTTCGGCACCACGTTGTCCGTTTGGCGGCATTGGTTGGCCTTATGTCGCAAGACGTCAGATAAACCCGACGTTAGGCTAAGTCATCAATTCTTACAATGCTCTGGTGCCCACGATGCCTGTGTTCAAACACCTCAAACGCCTGTTCACAGACTGGTTTCTGTGCGGCATGTTACTGGCGACTTTACTCGCCTACGTCTTCCCGACGTTCGGCAGCACTGGCGGCGGCATGCACGCGGAAGTGGTGATCAACATCGGCGTGTTCCTGGTGTTCTTCCTGCACGGGGTCAACCTGTCCAGCGAGCAAATCCGCCACGGCCTGAAAAATATCCGCCTGCACTTCATGGTTCAGGGCTTCACCTTTATCGTCTTCCCGCTGATCTGGGTGGTCGCCAACAAGTTGTTGGGCGCGCACATTCCGCCGCTGCTGATGCTGGGGTTCTTCTACCTTTGCGCCCTGCCTTCGACCATTTCCTCGTCCGTGGCACTCACCGGCAGCGCGGGCGGCAACGTGCCTGCGGCAATTCTCAACGCCAGCCTGTCGAGCGTACTGGGGATATTTCTCACGCCATTGCTAGTGAGCTTTGTAGTCGGCAGTGGCTCGGGTGGTATCGACCTGGGCTCAACCCTGCTCGACCTGTGCGCCATGCTGTTGCTGCCATTGGTGCTTGGGCAACTGGTGCGCCCGCTGTTCGGACGCTTTTTCGCCCGCCACAAGCGCTACACCAATATCTGCGACAAAGTAGTGATCTTGCTGCTGGTGTACGCGGCGTTCTGTAACTCGATGGTCTCGGGCATGTGGCAACAGCAAGGCACCTCGGTGATCTTCAGCGCTCTGGTTGGCAGCGCGATCTTGCTCGCCATCATTTTGTGGCTGACCACCCGCACTGCGCGCGCCTTGAAATTCAGCACCGCCGATGAAATCGCCGCCGTGTTCTGCGCCAGCAAAAAATCCCTGGCGGCGGGCGCCCCGATGGCTGCGTTGATCTTTGGCGCCAACCCCGGCCTTGGGCTGATCTTGCTGCCGATCATGATCTACCACCCGCTGCAACTGATCGTCTGCTCGGTGATGGCTGAAAGCTACGCCAGCCGCAATCAGCGAGAAAAGGCCGAACAAAACGCCTCGGCCGTGGCTGCCAGCTAAGCTTCATCTTTTTGTGGGAGCGGGCTTGCTCGCGATGCAGACAACGCGGTCGTTGAGTTAACCCGCGTCGATACAATCGCGAGCAAGCCCGCTCCCACACACATCAGTCCCGCTCAAGAATCGCCGTCACACCCTGCCCACCGGCCGCGCAGATCGAGATCAACCCTCGGCCCTGCCCGGCCGTGGCCAGCAACTTGGACAAGTTGGTGACGATGCGTCCACCCGTCGCGGCAAACGGATGCCCAACGGCCAGCGAACTGCCTTTGACGTTCAGCTTGCTGCGGTCAATGGACCCCAGCGGCGCCTCCAGCCCCAGCCTTGTTCGGCAGTATTCGGCGTCTTCCCACGCCTTCAGCGTGCACAGCACCTGCGCAGCAAAAGCCTCATGAATCTCGTAGTAGTCAAAATCCTGCAAGGTCAGGCCATTACGCGCCAGCAGCCGTGGGACCGCATACACCGGCGCCATCAGTAACCCTTCGGCTCCGTGTACGAAATCCACCGCCGCCGTTTCGCCATCACGCAGGTAAGCCAACACCGGCAACCCCCGCGCCTTGGCCCACTCTTCACTTGCCAGCAACACCACGGACGCGCCGTCCGTCAGCGGCGTCGAGTTACCCGCCGTCAAAGTACCTTTGGCGCTGCGCTCGAACACCGGTTTTAGCGCGGCCAGCTTCTCCAGGGTCAGCTCCGGGCGCAGGTTATTGTCGCGGCGCAGCCCCTGAAACGGGGTGAGCAAATCATCTTCCCAGCCTTCGTGATACGCCGCCGACAACGCCTGATGGCTGTGCAAGGCCAAGGCATCCTGCTCATCCCGGGGGATATGCCAGGTTTGCGCCATCAACTCGCAGTGCTGGCCCATGGACAAGCCGGTACGCGGCTCGCCATTGCGCGGGAAGGCCGGTTTCAAAAAGCTCGGGCGCAATTGCAGCAAGGCTTTGACCTTGTCCAGCGGCGCCTTGGTGCGGTTGAGCTGCAACAGCCATTTGCGCAGGCCGTCATTCAGGCCAATAGGCACGTCCGAGGCACTGTCGACCCCCCCGGCAATCGCACAGTCAATCTGCCCGAGGGCAATTTTGTTGGCCACTAGCAGCACCGCTTCCAGGCCGGTGCCGCAGGCTTGTTGCAGGTCATAGGCGGGGGTTTGTGGCGACAGGCGTGAGCCCAGCACGCACTCGCGGGTCAGGCTGAAGTCCCTGGAATCCTTGAGCACCGCCCCGGCCACCACTTCGCCCATGCGCAACCCGTGCAGGTTGTAGCGCTCAATCAACCCCTCCAGCGCAGCGGTCAACATCGTCTGATTGCTGGCCGTCGCGTACGCTCCGTTAGCGCGGGCAAATGGAATTCGATTACCGCCAATAATGGCTACTCGACGCAAACTCATAAGATGTTCCCTATTCTTTCAAGGCCATTGATCGTTACAAGCGTAGGTCCTATCGCTGATAACGAACGACCATGACGTGTTTGTGGTCAACCCTTTGAACCCCATCTGTCGGAGAGTGTTCCATGTCAGACCGTTATATCGACTTTGCCAACTCATCCATCGGCCACCGCGTGGTCGGTGCATTGGGTCTGCCGTCACCGGTACGACTGGAACGCTGGCAAGCGGGCCGCCTGCGCCCGGTAGAAGGTGCGCTGTTGTTGGGGGGCGGCGCATTGGCCGCGACGGTCGGGGCTTTTGCGCAAAAACTCACCGATGCCGTATTCGCCTACGGCCCCGGCGAGTGGTCGGTCAACCCGTGGATACCCGGCCAGGGGCCCAAGCTCAAAGCCGTGGTGTTCGATGCCAGCGAACTGCTGCACACCGACCAGCTCAAACAATTGCGAGAGTTCTTCCAGCCACTGCTACGCAGCCTGGCGCCCAGTGCGCACATCGTGATCCTCGGCCGCGCCCCCGAAACCCAGCGCGATCCGTTTGCCGCCAGCGCCCAACGCGCCCTTGAAGGCTTTGCCCGCTCATTGGCCAAAGAGCTGCGCAGCGGCGGCACCTTGCAACTGCTGTATGTCGGCGAAAGCGCCGAAGACCAACTAGAAGGCGCGCTGCGGTTTTTCCTCTCGCCCAAAAGTGCCTTTGTCAGCGGCCAGGTGTTGCGCCTGAGCCCCTGCGCCACGCAGGTGCCGGACTGGACGCGGCCACTGGCCGGGCGTAAAGCCTTGGTCACCGGCGCAGCGCGGGGCATTGG
>NZ_WIWK01000092.1:0-25120 GCF_009600165.1 Pseudomonas sp. FSL R10-0399 | reverse complement strand
TGGTGCCCACTTAAATTTAAGTGCACACCATGTCTTGGCTTTGCAGGGCTGGGTAGATGACTTCGCCGGACGGATACATCTGCCCAGCATTCGTTAACGGAACATTATGACCCTTTCGATTCCAACTTTTGGCATTGAGGCTGTAGCTCTCGCCCTCCTTGTCGCCTTTGTCCTTGGCATGTCCGTAGGCTCTGCCGCTGTTATTTCTGTCCAAGAATGGAAGCGCAAACGAGCGCGTACCTAATCGTCCTTCACTCGTCCCGGCTGGTTGCCCCAGCCCACCTAAAGAACCCTCACGGGTGCTAACTGGAGCTAAAATGGCGAACCAGAAAGGCAGTCGCTACATACTCGGCCACCTCAGCTATTCAGACATTACGACGACGCTACAAGAAGGCCAGAAGGCCGTACTTGTGTTGAACCCCGATGAGCCAAGAGCGCGTCATGAAGTTTCTAAAAACGTAAAAGCATCATTCCTGAAAGCTGGCCGCTACTGCGTGCTTGAGTCTCAGAAGATTTTAGTCGAGGCCGAAGCTGGAGTCTGGAAGGAAAGCCACTTTCTGTACGTCACTGCCTACTCGAAGCGTCCGGGAGAAGTGTAAGCACATCAACCCCAGTCCTTTAATTACGGGTTTCCACTATCCCAAATCTTGGATTTCAGTCAAAGGAGAGCAGCATGGTGCAGCGAATGAATTACACCTACTGATCGAGGCAATTGGCGACCTCTACAGCGACTAAACTGTACCCGCGAACAAGCCCGATCAGAGCTGGAAGAAGCACAGGACGAGGTTACTGTGCTTCTGCCGCCTTCAAGCCTTTAGCCAGCGTGCATCGAAGGCAGTGGAAGGAACATCAATCCCGAACCATTCTAAGACCCTATCCCTGAAAAGATCCCAGTCCGCGACCGTTGGCTGCCCGTGAGTACATAGCCTGCACTCAGGCATGCCGGCAATCTGATCCGTCAAAGAGTTGTGAAGGTCAATGCCCATGCGACCAAACCTACCGACAGTAGACCCGTCCGTTGCATGTACCCAGACGCAATCTCCCAGTTCGGAAAGCTGCAATTCGTATTCGACTTGAGTTTCCGCTGTTGCTTCGTGTTGTGGAGCATTCATGGTGCCGTCTACCTGATTGAATGTCTCGATTCTAACAGTGCATCAACAACACACGCCGCCCAGGCATTCAGGTTCCCAAACTCCGCATCAGGTTCTGAGGATGATTCACGCACCCGCTATGACACGCGATTAACCAGTACATCATTTGTTCATCGCTAACGATTAGTAGGAGTATCACAATGTCAATCATCCACCGCATGGCTTTGGTCAATGCCGCTCACAACCACGTAGCTTTGGAAGGAACCTTGTCGGAATCTCTGGCCCTGTACTTCATGCTCAAGGCGCAATCTGAGACTGCCCCTGAAACTCAGGTTGGCCAGCTGACACACATCGGAATCCCAAGCGAGTACGAGTTGAAGACCGTGTTGGAGTTGGTCGAAATGATCCAGCATGACGCGGCGAATATGTTGTCGTTCAGTAATCGCGTACTGAATGCTGCTCACCAAGGGCTGCTGGACGCTATCGAAGCACCGGGCTTTGAAATGGACGCTACCCGATGGGGTTTTGAGTCGTTCGCAGAGGCAAAGCTTGCCTCTGAGCACGGATCAGATACGCAGGAAGTCTTTGATGCTAACGATCTGATGGCCAAGCTATCTTCCCTGCACCCAGAAAAGCAGTGGAGCTTGTATCCAATCGGGGACTACTGCCAGTACGCGGAAGCTGGCGCACCAAATGTGCTTGTGAGTTTTGGGTGCGATGAGCAAGAACTTGATAGCGGGCTAGTCGATCCATATTCCACCATGCTGGGTGGTCTATGTGAACCAGCTGCTTGGGGACTTTCTGATGAAGCTGCCAAACTTATGAAAGCCTTCAACAAGGTGAACATGGCAAAATATCAGAACGCTGATGGCCCTAAATTTGTTAAAGACTGAGCCCCTATGATCCTTGGCAAATACATTACTGAGAGCAATTAACCATGCAACACGACCTCCCTGACACCCTTGGCGTATCCGATCTTGAGATTGTCGCCGATCTGTTTCGCCTTGGCCTTTCAGGACGTTTCAGGAAGGTCAGCACACTCTTGAAGGAGGCCCAGGCCTTGTATCCGCAAGAGCCTGCCGAGCGTATCAACAAATGCCTTGGCCAACTGGCTGACACGTTCCGGGCGACCGACTACGCGGGGTTCAACTCGCTTAAGAAGCCAAGCGCCAGCAGCGCAGCCTGAACTCTCGCTTTGATTGCGTCGGGCAAGTTAAGCCCGACCGTACCTTCCCTTTTCTTACTGTAGGTCAGCCTTGGGCGCTTCCACCCGGAACGTTTTCAAAAGACTGTTGTGGCTCAGTTTGATTCAAGCTCGACTGATGAAAGCAATATTTCCGCGCATGCGCGGAAAAATGCGCGATGGTCTCCTTCATTGCCATAGGCATTTTAAGCGGCGCCATCTTCTTTCTGGAGCAGACACCGGTAGTGAGTCTGTTCTAGACGATCACAGTCTATGCTAACCCACTGATATTGGAGGCAACCTCACCCAGGTCCAGGATTCGGTATTGAGGGTTTTGTGCAATTGCACTCCGCGACAAGGGATTGGCGAAATGCAGTCGTTATCTTTACCCAAAATATCCGAGGGATTACCCATGACAAAGCTACACACAGCCATGTCTCGCTACGCCGACAAGTTCGTTGTTCGAATGCCTGACGACATGAGGGGCAAGTTCGTAAGCCTCGCCAAACAGCGAGCTATCAGCATGAATACGGCAATCATCCAAGGCTTGACTAGTTACCTAGATAGTCTGGAAGAGTTGAGGATTCTGATTGAGGGCAATCGCCTGTTACGGAAATCGCTCATAGAGAAGCAAGAAGCTTTAGACGCTGGGCTTACTGAGGTCGCAGAACTTAAAGCTCAACTTGAATCCGCCCTGGGCATTGCCGTGACCGACTGATCAGCGACGTTGCTCAACGACAACTTGTTCACGGTATCTGTCACTTGCCAGAGCACGCATATCGACCTGTTCGATTCGGTGATAGAGCTGGACTCTGGAGAGGAAAAAGCACGTTTTCCTGACTAAGGACGTATCGAGTGAAGTTTATTGGCTTGCTGTTGCACGCTGTGAAGCCTTGTGCCGAGCGGGCTGAGGGAATCTCCACTGGGTTGAGTGGCCGACACCCAGGTAACTTCCCTATATTTGAGCAATTCGAATACACAGTACCAAGGATCAAGTAAATGTCCTTAACAGACACCAAGCAGAAGGATCGCATTGTTTTCAGAGTTCCACCCTCTCTGTACGCGGCGATTTCCGGCCTTGCTGACTCCGCAAATCGCAGCCTGAATGGTGAAATTTGCACAGCTGTAGACAAATGGCTGTACGAGCGTGATGAGCTGGTGGTGATAAAGGACAGGCTTCTCGCTTCGGCCAGTGCCGCTGCCATTGACGCAATTCGGCAATCAACACCTTCCTTCTTAAAAGTCGCTGATACAAAGGACGAGCGATGTAAAACCACTGTCAGATTCAAGGAAAACGTCGATGCTGACCTTCGCGTTGCGTGGGAAGGGTACAAGGTTAGCCACGGCCATATCTCTCTGAATACGTTCCTACAGATCGTCGTTTCTTGGTGGTTGATGTACAGCTTCCAAGTGGCAGAATGCGGCAAGGCAATTCACCGGGAATTTAAGAACAGCATTCGTCCGAACCGGGTCGCGCCGATCACCTACCTGCCGGCACAAAATCATATTGCCCTGGCATAAGAGCAAACCATGATTAAACCAATGCGAATGGCCAAGTACTCAATCAAAGCTGTCAACGATCTAATGGTCATTATCTACGACGACAAATGCTCCCCATCTGTATCAGAAAGCGCAGGTGCAGTGATTAAAGACCTCAATACACAGGTTGGGAGTTTGGGATCACGCAGGGTTTACTATCGAGATTCAGTAGGCCGTTTCGACGAGTTGTGCCACTCCAACGGAGTCTTCACGGGGTTTGCGGCTTGCAAGCCAAGCCAGCAGGAGTCATTCCAACAAATGACACGAGAACCCGCAGCAGAACACAGCGCCAGTGGACATGCGTGCTCCCGCGAGCGCATTGATGCTCCAGTCATTCAACAAAGTTGTTTTCCTGCCGGCAAACAGAGACTGCGGGAAGTCCTGCCCCCACACGAAGGTTGAACAGATCAGGTTAGTAGGCCAATAACGACGCGATCTGAACAATCAAAAAAAGGGGCGGAGGATAAAATTTCCTCTGCCCCTTTTTTTGTCTCAAATTCAGTTTACAAGCCTAGCACTACCAGCTGTACCAAGCACTGGCTGGAATTTTCGTTCTTGCTCGCAATAGTTACGACTCCAAGGAAATGCACCACCCTCATCAGCAAATACAAGCTGAACGGCGCGAATCTGGGGAAGGCCACGCAGCGTGTATACATCATGGCAGATGGTTAACACATCGTGACTTTCAGGTTGTTCTATCGGCATCGCCATCACAATGAGTCCATGAATAGACTTGTGACGCCCACCCGCTAGAAATTCCCGGTCGAAGTCATGCCCCTGGGACAATTCCTCAACAATGTTCTTAACAAGCGGCACCGGCACACCGCACATCACCAGCTCTGGCAACTGGTGCTGGAACATTCCAACGGTCACACAAAATGAGGCTTCGGTGTTTCCATCCTGCTCTGAAATAGTCTGGCCAATGAAAACTTTCCGCTCTTCAAGGGTTTCCCGAATGTAGTCCAGGTCATCCCGGTAGGGTTGGTTGTCATTGATCAGGCTTTGAATCTGGGCTATCGACCGTGGCGGGGCCATCATCTTCGGTTCCTTGTTGCGAATGTGAACATTCAAACACGGATGCTCAACAGCTTCATTCGAACTTACCTCAGTTACTAACCCATCCGAATCCCCAGCGCGGGGATTGACGACTATTGCCATTCGCTCAACCTGCCCGGTGACACACGGGAACTGCCTTCACCATTGCTCCACTTTCAAATCGCGGAGCAACACCATGACCATCCAAGCAACAGCCCCCACCACTCGCAGTGAGATTTTGTTCGAGAAGGCGTTCTCCTTCGCCATCCAAGGCAAACACCGCGATAGCGAAGAACTTCTGGTGCTGGCTCATGAAATGCGAGCTATGGAGCTGCGTGTTTCTCACATCGCTCAGCATGCCCCTACTGAGTTGGCCCTCTTGCTGGTGAAAGAAACCATGACCGGCTTTTCGGACGATGTAGATCCTGCCGAGTACGTACAAGCCAATCGCGAGCCCATCAAATTCTATGCGACGAATGATGCTCAAGTTCGAGCGTTGATCGATGCAACACTGAACCCACTGCCCTACCAACAAGGCCAGATCAGCCTGAGCGAATCCGAATTGCAAGCGGCTCGCGAGGAATTGGATCGGCGCCGTGCTCAAGACCCAAGCCGAATCACTGACCCTACTATCACCACAGCGTGCATCGGCATCCAGGCCCGCGGCTTCACGCTTTTCACTAACGGTGGGGGTTGCTCGATCCTCCGCGAATGTCCCGACTGCCGGGGGAAATACAGCACAAAGGTGCATGCGCAGCGCCGCATCTTCTGGCATTGCCCAAATTGCAATATTGCAAAGGAGGCCTAACTCCGCTCCTACCCTGTAGTCCCGAATGTGGGTCGTTATAGTCCTAGGTTCCTAGATTGGAGAACCAAGAAATGGCAGTTGAACAAGTCTTTCGCAGCAGCTACGACCGGAGCGTCACGTATATGACACGAAGTGAGGCAGAGGCCCACGACCGCAAGCTTGAATGTGGCGAATCCCTCGCCCTGTTGTTCCGCCATGTTTTGCCGAACATGAATGAAGACGACGCTGAAACCCTCGGTATGTTCATCGCGGATCGACGCACTGAGTTGGCCGCAGCGCTCAAGAAAAATCCGGCAGACATACGAGAACTGTTCAAGACGCAAGAACAGGGAACAGGTTCGGTTGTGTCGCTGGCGCAAGCTAGCTGACAATTACACCCAAGGGGCGCACAGCGCCCCTCTTTCGTTCATCCCCCCCCGAAATTTGAACTCACGGCATGCGCTCGCTTGCCCCTGATCACCGACTTCTGTGATTGCTAGAACCATGCGGTCGTATTGGGGACACCCGGAGTGGCATGACAGAACCGGCCAATTATTTCGGGCAATGTTCCTTTCTTGGACGCTGCCACACGCTCCACGACATTGTTGAATACGCGGTAGAGCAGCGCTCACCTACTGAAAAGCATTCCGGCGCACAGATGCGCCAGGAACCAGAATTTGAATCGGAGAATTACATGCCTATCCGCCAAGCCATCGTTCACCTGATCGACAAGAAACCCGATGGTAATCCTGCAATCCTCCACACTCGCGATTCTGCTCTAGATGAATCGGATGCTCTGAACAATCTCATGTCCGACCTGAACGATGCATACAACGCTCGTCAGGGTAAAGGATGGGGACTCTTTCACCCCGAGTCGGGTGCTCACCCATTAAGTGGATGGCTCAATAAATACCTTGGCAATGAACAAGATTTCGTTGCCTTCACAAAGGTTGCAGTCGAACACCTCACGAAGCTGATGGAGGAAAGCAACCTTAGCGTTGGCGGGCACGTAATCTTTGCTCACTACCAACAAGGCATGACGGAATACCTGACCATTGCCTTGCTTCACCACAGCGATGGGGTATCAGTGGGCGATGACTTGGGGGTTAGCCAGACCCGCCACCTCGACCTTGGCCAACTTCACCTCGCCGCCCGTATCAACCTCAGCGAGTGGAAAAACAACGAGAAGTCTCGACAGTACATTTCCTACACCAAGGGCAAAAACGGCAAGAAGGCGAGCGAGTACTTCCGTGACTTCATTGGATGCCAGGAAGGCATCGACGGGCCGGGTGAAACGCGTACGCTGCTCAAAGCTTTCTCCGACTACGTTGAGAAAGAAGACTTACCCGAAGAAAGCGCCCGTGAAAAAACTCACGCACTTGTCGATTACGCCACGTCTCAGACCAAGTTGGGTGAACCGATCAGCTTGGAAGAACTGTCGGGCCTGATTGATGAAGATCAACCGCGAGCGTTCTACGATCACATTCGTAACAAGGACTATGGGCTGTCACCTGAAATCCCAGCAGACAAGCGCACGATCAACCAGTTTCGACGCTTCACTGGTCGTGCAGAAGGACTATCCATCAGCTTCGAGTCGCATCTGCTTGGCTCGAAGATCGAATACGATGAGAGCAATGGCACTCTGCTTATCCGACAAGTCCCGACCCAACTCATAGATCAACTCAAACGTCAGAAGAACTGAACATTGATGAGCGCCTTAGCCGACGATGCCTGCCGGTCCGGGCGCTTATGCAAAAAAACCTACTCGGCAACCTGCAAAGGAGCCATCAGTTCAAGACTGTGTTTTTTAGGGGAGAAAGCTTATTTCTCCGAGAACAATACGGCGGGTAGAGCTTCCTCAACATCAAGCCCCCGTTCAGGGGGCTAGTTAACCATCCTGAACACAGTCACGACTTCCCCGTTTGGTCTCGCTAGCTTGATGGTTTTCGTGTCGGCCTGCACTCTCCAGAGCTCAACTACCATACCCGCAGGAGTACCGACAGAAATCTCAAAGGCGGATGCGCCCTTGTTCACGATTGTGCAGTGCCTCTCCATGTTGCTCGACTCAATCCGCCCAAACAACGCAAACCCACTTCCTGGGCACGGTTCATACCCAAACACTTGGATTTGCCTGCCTGAGTCCAGTCGGATGTAACCTGGAGCTACAGCCATAGCTGGCTGCTCAAGTGGCACCTCTTTGTTGCAGCCGGCCAAGAGAGAAAGCAATGCCGCCATGCTCCCTAAATGCATGAGCTTCAAGTTCGCCGTCCCGAGCCCGGTACATGTCCGTGCGTTAAGCGGCCCATCATCGCCTCCAGCTCATCATGGGTGGGTGCCCTGCCCTTTCCACAAAGTAAAGCTACCTCGTCAGCAACTTTCTGCCCTGCGACATTCACTAGCGTTTTGTAGACGTGCATCCCAATAGCGCAAAGCACCCAAATCCGAAACATGCGCTCAACAACACACGATGCACTGATTATCGCGAGGGATGCGCCAATGACACCAAGTTGGGGGTATAGAGGTGCAGCGAAAAAAACACCACCGAGAACGCTGAGGGTGAGCACTACGAATGCCACCGATCCTGCCCCACCAACTGGCGAGAGCTGGGCAAGAGCGTGAAATTCAGCTGTAGATGGCGAGGTTTGCTTAGTTGGGTTGATGCCGTGCATGGAGATTCCAAGACTAACTTACGAGGGAAGCAACCCACCAAGCTACAGAAATGGTGCTGCTATCTCATCTCAACTGATGGCACTTTCTAACCTTCCTCACGGTAAGGGTGATGCAATGCTCTACAGCGACCACCACGTTGCGCAGCATAATTGAGCAAAACATTCTCATTATGTCGGTTCTGATTTAGTGGCCAGTGGGGCGCTCCCCTCATGCATTTGGAGCGGGCAGTAGTGACCAGTTTTGGCTGTCTGATCGTAGTGAAATGCAGTTGCTCCATTCCCAAACTTGGCCCTCAGCATGTAGTCGCTGACCTTGGCCGTTATAATCAAGATGAATGTGATTTTTAAGTAAACATCCCCACGTCGAATGCTGGGGTCTGGAGGAATCATGGTTGGCTTGGTTGTCTGCTACATCATCGGTTCGGTGATTGGCACCTTCGGCTATTTTATGTGGATCGGTGCGAGCCGTTTGCTCAATGTCCCTGAGCAACTGCCCGAATGGGAGCAGGCTGCGGGACGTATTCATCTTTTTGCTGGCGACCGTTATTTCAATAGCAGCAATCTCAACGCTTACCAGCACGATGCACTGAACTGGTCTGATGGTCGAATCGGCTGCGGCTTCTGGCATGACCTTCAAATGCGGCCGGAATTACAACCGGCTGTAATCGGCACCATTCAGATTTTCAAGCCAGTCCATCAGAAAGGTCAGATCGCGGTGATCCTGGACAACAGTGTGCTGGACTCGATGGGGCTTTCTCCCGTTGGCCTGAACAGCTCAGCTCAAGATTTGGTGGTCGTTGAAAACAGCGGCATCCTCACTTCCTAATATGGGTTGTGAGGTTGGTCGCGGCTAACATGCAGCAACTGCACCGAGTTCAACTGACAGCCACTACCTCTCTTTGCTTCCATGCTGGGATCAAGCCCAGGATTCCAACATGAAAGTACCCTCCATTGTTCGTGCCCCTTCGGCAGTCGCGAAAGTCGTTTTTTTCCTCACACTGGTCCCCCCAATACTGAGCCATGCAGATGCGTTCAACCTCATCACCAATGGCGATCCACGGCTCACGCCGGCTAACGTCTTGACCCTCCAGCAAGATGGATTCACGCAGGTAGTCATCGACGGATATATCCACCAACCAACAGTCGATGCGTTCCGAAAGGAAGTAAGCAGCGGTGCCGCGCAATTTGGGATCGTTTACCTCAACTCCGCAGGTGGTGATCTTATTGCTGCCCAGGAACTTGGCAGGCTGATCCGGGCAAAGGGGTATGCAACTCAAATTGGCAAACTCACTGACGATCAACGCCAGATTACCCGTGGAGTTTGCGAAAGCGCATGCCCGATAGCATTTGTTGGAGGGAAATTTAGGCTCCTTGATGCCAATACCGGACAGTTGGGTATCCACCGTTTCTATCTAGCCAAAAATAAGCGCTGGTCGGCGGATAGCGCAGTGTTGTTCACGGCAGAACGTGATTTGCGCAGCTACCTGGACGAAATGGGTATCGACCCAGAATTCCTCGAAGTGATGATGAGAACCCCAGCAGACACAATATTGGCGATAGATAAGCGATCCAGCTACGTGTGGAAGCTCGGCACAGGGTCTGAGGTTGCATCCTGGCAACTCACCACCACTGGCGTGCTCAAAGGCGAGGGAGAAACATCCACTGGAGCGATGGGGCTGACGTTCAGTTGTGCTGGTCATTCAGTCCAAGCTCAAGCAAGGTTCAAACCGTGGTTTCCACCTACTGCTCTCCTGAATTACGAAACCCACAGCATCACTGTCAACGGGACCAAGTACCCTGTCCAAGAGGTGCATGCCGGATATGACAAGCAGTCAGGGTTCATTACATTTGATACCACCCTGGGGGAAGAAGCCCTCAAGGCACTACCAACCGCAGAGCGTGTTGGCTACGCCCTCAGCTTCGACAATCAGCCGGGAGAGTACAGCCGCGCACTGAGCGTACAAGACGGGGGCAAAGCACTGGCCCAGGTTGTGAAAAATTGCTCAGACAAATGAGCGGCCCCACCCAACGGTAGTAAGAAATACGGATCGACGGAACCAATCAGTTATTCTGCTGGGAATGAGAGATAACTGGTCATTACGCTTTTGCGAGTTCCCAGTGTGGGATTTGAGAAATTACCTCAAAACCATGTTTTTCCTTGCACCACAGGTCATAATTCTGCCTCGGACAATATTACGCAGAGAGGCTGTCAATGCGTCTAACGATTTACTACCGCAAAGGCTGCATCAAAAGTCGTTTTTTGCGAGTGGCACTCAAAGTCATGGATTGGGAAGTGAGGGAGTTGGACGCCGCAGACCCTGAGGCGGAAGCTGAAATGATCCAATTGAAGACGAAAAATGGTCACGGCACCTCCGCCATTGCCCCTTCGATCTACAACAAAGAGGTGTACAGCCATGAGCTGTTCCCTATGATCGAGTACCTGAACGAGCGCAGCCCGGAGGGTATGTACCCTGCCGAAATCCCTTTGCGCCTGTTTGCACGTACCCTCATTCGGCGCACCCTGGCAGACCTATCTGCCATATGGCCGCAGTACATCGCGTCTGGCGATCCTCAGCCCCTTCTCGACTACTACGACAAAGAGACGGAGTTGTTCTTGAATTTGGTGGCCAACCGAGATTCTTGGCGGGTTCTGGAGCAACGCCCTACCTACGTTGAAATACTATTCTTGTGCTTGGCCATCGAGGTCAATTACTACAGGCCAATCAAAAACCCATCTTTGGCCAAATGGTTTAAAGAACTGACTTCTGACTACCCAAGCTTGAACCCTATTTGTTCTGAGCCTGTTGTAGGTTATCAATTATCAAAATCATCAAACTAGACAGATCACGCACCTTGAATGTCTAGAAATAGTTAAGGTTCGGGCTACTGGGCTGGTTTGCAAACTACCTCCCAAATTCTGGACGCCTTCCCCTGCTTTGTCCGACAAAGGCCGCTTCCGAGCGGTCTTTGCTTTCTATTACTCTCCCCGCCTTCAAATCACATCGTCGGTATCGACGAATTTGACTTTCCGCAGTAGCAACGGCCCTGGCACGAACGGGCGCACCTTAAGGTTGCCCCTCATTTGATTGAGGAACAAGCCATATGCGTACCCCCCATGTAGCTCCAGCAGCAGCCTACGTCAGTGACGAACGCGTTCAAGCATCACATACGATCATGATCAACGATGACCGCGATGAGTGCGGCTCAGTCACTTGCTGGACCTTCCCCAAAGGTCTGCCCCAGAGCATTGGCATGGCAATCATAGCCAAGGTAGATGCCGCGCCCGGCCTAATAGATTCAGTTCCGGTTGTTGAGGTTCATGCCTGCCACCGCGAAGCGTTTAAGGCCTTTTTATGCGACGGGAAGATAGTCATCAACACCAATGGGGTTGCCCTCACGCGCAACGAATTGTCGGGTATGTACGAGTTGGAGTTGTAGCCAACCCACAGGGTTGGAAATGACAACATTGCTCCTGTATCGATGACACATAGTCCATGCGTTAGAAGATATGGATGTCAAACATAGGAGAGTTGCCATGCGTATTTACACCACAGCCACCATCACTGACCTGAAAACTGTCAAGAAACAAGGGGCTTTCATAGCAGAGGCTTGGCAGCGCCAGAATCGTGTGCAAGTGGACGTGCGTGCAATTAAGCGCATCGGCAACGTCACCCCAGAAATCCAATGGGGCTTCATAGTTCTTGAGTCAATGTTTGGCACTTATCTGTGCCATTACGAGTATGGAGGTAACGTTCACGATGGAATCCGATTGGTCGTGACGCCGGAGAGTCTGATGAGTCTGGATTCACCAGCATACCTTGCTTGCCCCGAAAGGTTTCTCTCCATGACCGAGGTGGAAAACGCGTACTGGCGCGAGTGTGTGCGCTGTTATAGCGCAGCTGTGAAGGAAGTAACGTCCGAAACTGTCGGTGATTCAGCCACAGTCTTTTTGCTGAAAGGATACTCACAACGCGAGTATGGCGAGCCCTTTCATGTCCTACAGAAGGACGGCTCCCAGTGGTTTGGTATCGACTGTTACAGAACCAAGAGACCTGTGAACCTTTGCCTGGGCGTCATTCAGGAGCACTGCCCAAGTCTGATTAACGTGCAGCTGCAAAAGCCATTTGAATCCGCAAATCTTGCAGATGACTGTGTAGATACTGGCGTTCTAATTTACAAAGAACACTGCAATCGCGTCACATTGCTTGGAAGGCCCATGACCAATCATGAAATAGCCCAAGCCCGCCTCTCAATGGTGCCACGCGTCACTTTTGAATTGCACGGCGAGTGTCCGTGGGCAGCCTGATCAAATACGCAATGCCAACTCCCAAGCACCGGTTTGAGCTTCTTGTGGATCACATGCTGAGCTGCGATGACACATCCATTGCCAAGAGAAACTAGCTCCAATCAAACAGATCGGGGCTTCCCACATGACAAATTACGACTTTGGCCAACTGGTACTGGGCGCCGAGCCTCCCACGCTACTGCAACGCGAAAATGTAGTTCGCAACGGGCTTCGAGATTGTCGGTTCCAGAACGGTTATGTTCGTGTCCATGCCATAAAAGCCACTTCAAAGTCTGATGTTTATGCGGCTGTCAGCTTTGAGAAACAAGGTCAGCGTTACCTGACTTACGCTGTGGCCAGTTTGAAGTGCCGACGCAAGGGTGAAGGGTATTGGCTTTCCGCAGAGTCGTTCCTGACCACCGCCTCTACCCCACACACAATGACTGAATGCCCAGATGAAATTTTTGCGGCTGGCGAGGCGACAGGGTTCACAACCCAAGTTGATGCAAGCTGGCTATCAAGCTGCATTCAGAGCCGAAAGGTCAAAACCAACACTCAGGCTTTGAAGAAGGGCGCAGTTTTCCAACTTGACCCCAATAGCCCTGCAATGGTGATCGCTGGAGAGAGCGCGAGTTACGCACTGGTACTTAGCAAGAAAGCAGTCCTTTTTATCGCCCCAGGCGTAGGGATGACCAAGGAGGGGGATACCAATGAGTTGGTACAGCACTACTCCCCAGTTCAACCGATTCCTACATTCTCTGATGCGACCAACTATTCCGAAGTTGGAGAGCTGCTATTCGATCTATCGGGTGTGTTACCGGTATTGAAAGGTCGGTTGGCCGTTGGCGCAAAAGCTGCGCTACTGGTACGCGCAAAGCGAGAACTGGATCGCAAGCTTGGTGAGGCAGCAGCTCTGTTCGATTTTTCTTCCAAATTTAGCTCAGGTGCGTGGCTCTCCTGATGAGTCATACGCCATGTGGCCCCCAAGAAAGTGCAATGGGTTCGGTTGTTTGTAGTACCCGTTCCAAGCACGGTAATCGTATCCCAGCTTGCAGAGCTAAAAACCACATGGACGACCTATCATTACAGATTGCAGCCGGACTTCCCCTCGGATGGGTGCCGGCGCCTCAGCCATTTGGCCTGCCGGACCATGCGGTAAACCTGTATAGCGCTAGTAATGGTTCTAGGCGCTTGATGTTCATCCTTGTGAAAGGGCCACTGACTTCTGCGATGCCACTTATCAGTGCCAATGCCAAGCTTCGGAAGTCAGGAGTTGAGACGGTTTGGCTATTTGACGAAAATCCAATCCCATCCACTCGACATATGCCTTGCGTGTCGATTCGGAAGATAGGTAATGCGTCAGTAGCAACAATATCCAACATTGGCCAAGACGCATCCGCAGAACCCCAGATGATGGATATTGCTCAGCTTGCTAAAGCTGCTGCTGAGAACCGGATGAGGGTTGCTGACTTCCAAGCGGGTTGTAACGTGAATATCACGATTACCTCAGCAGAGGTGGCTTGCGTCAAGTGTGGAGCAATATCATTCTCCGTTGAGCGGGCAAAATTCTATCCAGTTGACCATCCCGGCGCCCCAGGCTTGGAGTTGAAAAAGTTCAAAATAGGTCGAAGCCTTTCCTCCCTAATTACGAATGCTTTGAAATGGTACTACCCAACTCAAAATTGCGTTTGCATTGGTTGCATCGCTCAACTCGGACGGGGGCGGACCGTAAGTCGGATTGTAACAATGCGGATTGGACCCATCGAACTGTCCAAGCTGGCCGCACTGGAATTGATCCGTCATAACAATACAGCTTGGTACGTTTCTTACCCCCCTCTCTCCGCGTAAACCCCTCTCCAGGTCTCCAGGTCATTACAAATTTCCGCGCATGCGCGGAAATTCGTGTGGTCTCGGTTCTCAATTTTGGAACTGACAACCTCTGACCAAGCAGCGCTAGCAACCGATGACACAGCCCTTTGGCCTCGATGATGGCTTCATTAAATCAAGGGGCGCACAGCCATGACTGCTTTTCAACTGCAAGATTTTACCTCGCTTAATACGCCTCAAGGACAGGCAGACCTTTTTGTTGCTGGGGAATCTCATTCCAGCGCAAACCTGGCTCAGTTCGACATGATCGATCAACTTCTCGGACAGTTTCGCCAGCGTGAAATGGCAATTGACGCCACTAAGGATTTCTTTAAAGAAGCAGTAAGTATGGGCGTTATGAGTTACTTCATTGACGGCGCTAACTTAGTTTACGGTTCAGAATATCGACCGTTTGTGCCTACGGACTCTAACTCTGCAAAAGCATCATTGCGAATAGAATTCTGGAATCGGTTGTTAAACGAAGCAAAGATTTTTGATGTGATGCCAACAGCGAAGCGTGAAAAAGCACGGAATCAATTTGCAGGCCTAGACTGTCCGCCTTTTGATGAATCGACGGTTCGACCAACTATGGAGGACTTGATGCAACAACGATCCAAATTCTTTGCCGAACGAGTAGACGGTGTGTTTTTTTCGCTAAGTGGCGATCATGTGACAAATTCGCCTGCTGGTTTTTCCAAGAAAATGATACTTGCGAACGTGCTTCATGATGGCTACGTAACGACCCACAAAGGCGGCGTGATCGGCGATCTTAGAGGCGTAGTTGGCCGACTTTCGGGGCGAGGCGAACCCTCTGAGTACGGTACTCGGCAGCTTCTTGGAAAGCTACATAGGGACTTTCCGGGTAAGAAGACCTCTATAGATGGCGGCGCGTTTCATGTGACTGTTTTTAAAAATGGTAATGTTCACTTAGAGGTTACTCCAGAGGTAGCGGTCTTACTGAACAGCATTTTGGCCAGCCTTTATCCAATGGCCATTCCGGCTTCGTTCCGTACTTCCTCGAAAAAACCTAAAACTGGTGCATTCGAGTTAAAAATGAAACGCCTACCTATGGGCGTAATTGACCTTCTTACGTGCCTAGAATATCGCCGTGATTATTATTCACTCTACACATATTCCAAATCTAAAGAATTTGTAGATCAAACAGTAGCTGTGCTGGAAGAAATTGGAGCGGAAATATCACGGAGCAGTGATGGCCACACTCTGTATGTGAATTTCGATTACGAACCCCGCTCTGTTCTTGATCAACTTATTTTTAGCGGAGTTGTGCCAGAGCAAGCTAGTTTTCAGTTTTATCCAACTCGTAGTGTTATTGCAGAAGAAGCAGCTATGCGGCTCGACATTACCCCTGGTCGAACTTACTACGAACCCTCCGCTGGTACGGGCGACCTTGCTCAGTATCTGCCTATAGAGACGACTACTTGCATCGAGTTGGCAGACGTTAGAGCCAAGGTTTTGGCTGCCAAAGGCTTTACTACGATCAAGGCAGATTTTTTGCTGTGGGCCTCAGAGAATGCGGATAAGAAAGTGTCAGGGATACTTATGAATCCACCTTTCAGCAAAGGCCGGGCTTTAGCTCACTTGATTGCAGCATCGACCCTTCTAGTTACATCCGGGAGGCTAGTCGCAATTTTGCCTGCATCCATGGTGAACACTAATCCTTTGGAAGGATTTGAACATGACTGGTCTGAGGTTTTCGTTGATCAGTTCGAAGGTACAGCTGTTCGAGTTGTCATCCTGACTGCCCAACGCTTGATCCGAGGTGGCCAATGAATCCCCGGAGCGTAGTTTTCGTTTTAGGTTCAGCTGATCCAGAAATGCGAGCAATACGCTGGATTCTTGGAAAGACAGGCTACCGCTATGCCTACGCCAATCGGTTCGGTCGTCGCTGTAACTCCAGCAATGCCTATAACGCGGATGAACTCACAAAACACATCAAAGATGAACAGCAGATCGTCTGGGTGGAATGCCGTAGTCCAAAATTCGTCGAGGGACGAGACATAATCGTTGATCACCACCACGTTGGCGACCCTGGTTATGACGCACCACCAGATCAATTTTGGGAGGGTTCATCTGTCGGACAAGTTGGGAAGCTGATAGACCGTTGTAGCCCTGAATTGCTGCTAACTGCTGCGAGTGACCATTGCTTATCTGCGGCTATGCGTGGCGAGTGCAAAGGCATTGATCCAGATGAGTTGATGAACTGGAGGATTACAGCGCGTGCTTCCATGGGTGATATGCAGCCCTGGCTTCTCAAGCGCATGATTTCACGAGCCGTTGATAGGATTGAGTCACTTCCGAGAATCCAGTTTGGTGGAGTCCAGATCGTTGATGGCACCTTTGATGCTACTCCAGAGTTGCGCGATGCAGCAGCTGTAGCGGGAGTGCCTATTCTTACTACCAGGAAAGGTCCAACTGGTAACGTTAAGGTTGGATTGTATGGAGCTCGACCCGATTTAGTCACTGCGTGGATGGATGCAATGAAGGAATCAGATTTCGTCCAGCAAACGTACGGGAACCCGTTCCGTGAATATGCAGGTGCCATTCTTACGATTGAAGCTTCTAATCGACTTGTGGTTGCAAACCGTCCAAACCAGAAAATTTGAAAACCCAGTTTATAAGGGTCCTACCCAAGGGTAGGACAAAGGGTTAAAGAATTATGGGGTTAAAGAATTGGGGTTTTAAATCTATGGGGTTATAGGCTGTGGATACATGCGGCTACGTCACGGCCCAGCAGGCCTTCGCCGGATAGGTGCGCACACGAAGTAACGGTTGACGTACACAGCTTTCCGGTCAGCGTACTTAGAAGTACGGTCAGCGCACTTAAGAGTCCGGTCTTTGCACACAAGAGTCCGGTGCGTGTACTCAAGAGTCCGGTAGGCCCCGATTCTGATGAGCCTCCTGTGTATAAAGCATCCATTTTCTGTGGTTAACCTGTTATTAAGCTGTTATTAACTTGTGCGTAAACTAGGTGTCTTTATCCGTTAGATTTGCTCAAACCCTTACACAGTGTGGCTTTCAGCATGATGATACTCGGAGTTGATGTTTTGCCTGTTTGACGCACCGATTTTCCCATCCAAACAGGACTTTGCCGAGCGCAAACCACATTTCGGCAATTCATTTCAACTCAACTACTCTACTTTACTCTTCCTGCGATTCTTCACAGCTCAGTTCTATTGGGCTCGCTCCTTGGATTCGACCGTAATCATCTGAGCGCCAGGAAACCTCTGGCTATCACCGGCTTACCACATGGACCGGACTTCTGTGAGCACTCTCTTAATTCACTGTTTTTTAAACACCTACGCCAGACTTCCGTTTGCGCCGAGAAGCCTGTAGCAGGCCACTAGTACCGGACTCCTGTGTACGGCTGGTAATCGGTTTGTCGCGCCCCGAGGCTCGCTAGGCTGCCTTTGGGGTCACTCTAGGACTCACCGTCGCACCATTATGACCGGACTCCTATGTACGCACCCCTTGTACTCGTACCGTACTTTGCTGAGCGCTAGGGGGCGCCGCCCTACCACTGGGGATGCCCTCGGGTTCATCGCCGCGCCACTTCGACCGGAATCCTGTGTGCGGAATGGTTCAACTCATCCCGGACTTTGCTGAGCGCTAGGGATCGCCGTACTACCTCAGGGGCGCTTTTGCTTTCATCGTGGCACCACTTTGACCGGACTCCTGTGTGCAGAACGGTACAAGACGTGCAGGACTTAGCTGAGCGCAGCGGGTCGTTGTACTGGCGCCGGGGGAGCCGCAACCGCGACCTGTGGTCCTCGCTGACCGTAATCCCATGTGCGCATTGACTCTGGCCTAACCGTACTTCGCTGAGCGCTCGGCATCCCTGACAGGCCCAGGCCCCTTAGTACATAAGGGGTCTGGGCTGCGCATTGCACCGGAATTACGTGAGCGCCTGCGCTACGAAGGGTTCCGCGAGGTATCAACGAATTGACCGTACTTTGCTGAGCGCCCTGATTTACAAGGGCTTGCGAGTACCGGAATTTGCCGAGCGCTAGGTCAAGGGTTTGCGATTGGCGCAACTCAACTGACCGTACTTTGCTGTACGCCGCGTAATACGTGAGCTGTAGAGCACCGGAATCAGCTGAGCAGCAATGAGATACCCCTTTTCTGACCGGACTTACCTGAGCGCTGGAATGGATTGGACTGGGTTCGTCTGCTGAGCACCGTAATCTGGCGAGCGCTTTAGCAGGCCTACACAAATGCCGGTATCTGCCGAGCGCTTGGGCGCCGCCGTTACACTCCTGCCGGCCTCCCGCGAACTCGATACCCTTGCGAGCTATGATAAGTCAGTGCTGCATCCATGAAATGCAGACTCACCGGACTTTGGTGAGCGCTAACGATTAACTGAACGTATTTCAACTCAACTGACCGTACTTTGCTGTACGCCACGGTTTACGCGGTCTCCAGCGCATAGGATTTTGTTGTTTTCCTATTACGGCCTTTGTTCCTACCGGACTTCTCTGAGCGCAAACGTGCAGAGTCTGGTCCGATTCGTCGGTTTCGCCCTCAATCTTGCGAGCGTATATGCTGGTGTCCCTAAAGCCGTAATTAGCTGAGCGTCGATAAGTCACTGTCGATTAGCAGGGGCGCGGGACCGGAATCCTATGAGCGACCTGCCGGAGAGGCTTCTATTCCCAATAACCAGATTTCAACTGCCCCTCGCCTGCGCACCGGACTTTGGTGAGCGCTTGCCCACGTAAGCAATCTGAATGCAACTCAACTGACAGGACTTTGCTGTACACAGCGTATTCCGTGGCTTTCAGAGCAGCTTATCCATTCGATAATTTTGCAATCGGGTAATGTGTAAGCCAATTATCAAAATCGGTTGCTAGGTAATACGCGGTCCGGGCAGTGGGTATGGACCGGAATCCGGTGAGCGATTTGAAGGCCTCAGGCCTCCGAATGCCAATTGATTCATGACCGGACTCTCATGTGCGCCACGAACTGCGGTGGGAACGTGCGAGCAGAAGGCGATTTTTTTGTTGCGTTTGGATTTCATGAAGCGTCAACGTCTAGTCCCGGAGACCGGAATCCTGTGAGCGTTTTCAAGGCCCAAACCATTCGTCACCCAGGCATGAATTCAAGACATTCCTAAATTGACCGTTAACCACATACCGGACTTTCGTGAGCGCCCCTAATTAAAGGGCTTTGAACGGATAGGTCAGAGGGGCCAGTCGTTATAGTGGTTCATGTGCCGTACATAGGAGTCCGGTGATCCGAACCGTATGGCACCTCTCTTTGGCTGCTTATGCTTTATCGGTCTTACGCAGCGTTTAATTCTTTGGTAATGGTATATATGCTGTGTTTCATGTTTAAACGCTTCAAATGGCACAAGGGGGAGCGATGAGTGATGAATTGGATTTGACGCCACACGAAGTCGTGCGTGGTGCTATTGACGAGAGCAAATCCAAGCTCCGAAACAAGCTCGATCTAGAATCTAGTCAAGGAATTCTGCCGTTCACAAACGAGCTGTACTACGAACAGATGAATCCGGTTGTCCGGTCGTCGTTGTTTACAGCTGGGAAGATGAACGTCAAGAACGGTTCTCACTATCTTGAATGGACTGAAATTTTCAGCTTCGGCGGCGGGAGTATCCATTATCGTGGACCTCACCTAACGGTTGACCATGAAGTCGTGCTTGTGAAACTCATGGTTCTTGCCCGAGGTCGCTCATTGACGAAACCGATCCACGCTTTTCAGGCCGATTTGCTGCGATGGCTTAAGCTGGATGCCGCGTCAGGCAAAAACTACGTAAAAGCACGTCGCATACTGGATGATCTTGCTGCTGCTGAGATTCGAATTAGCAGTAAGCCTGCGTTGCAGCGATTGCTCGCTATTCTCACCTCCCCTGCCATTGCAGAGTTGCCAGATGGTTTGTTTTTCCAGTCATACATCAATAACCGATTCAATGACCAGTTGAAGATGATTGCCAAAGGGCTCGCAGATGATCAGCCGGTAAATGTGACCATGAAGCTGGTGACTTCGCAGACTCATAACACCGTCACCAAGCGGATGATGATCAACCTTGACCCAGTTTTTGCCATATTTTTTGACGGTGTTAACACGACCCTTCTCCCTTTCGAAATCTGGGATGATCTGGATCGGTTTGGGAAAAAGTTACTATCCCTGATTTCCTCGCATCGCGATGGTGTATTCCCGGTGATGCTTGAGAAAATTCACGAATTCAGTGGTTCGGTATCTGAGTTTGAGAAAGTAAAGCGACGCGTCAAATCCGACCTGAAAAAAAGGTTTGAGGATTGGGAAAGCAAAAACTATATCGTGCCTGGATGGAATATCAGCAGAAACGATAACGGCATTGAGATCATTCGCGGCCTCAAGGCTGGCGAAGCTGTGCGCATTCGATCAAAACTAAATCTGCCACCGATCATTGACTCTGATGATGATATTGAGAGGGGTTCCGACAGGGTTGTAAATCAGCGTGCGGAGGATTTTGCGAATAGCTTCGTTGCTCCAGCCCAGAGGCACGGAAAGAGTACTGACAGCTGATTGATGGGGTCAGCCAGTCCATTCTCGGACGCGGCCCACATCTACATGAACGAACCCGTTGTGGGGATAGAAGCCTACGCCACCGACTCCAATTGCTTTGGCCAATCGCGTCAAGGCGGTCGTATCTAATCCCGGAATACGAATATCCGCCGCGTTTCCCAAAACGTGCTGAGATTTCTTTGCTGCTTTGGCCAGCCGGGCGTTGTGCCCCGGCGTTCGATACCCGCTCTGAATGATGATATGGAAAGGCATCTTGTTGACTCTCAGCCAAGCCTGAATCAGAAATAGGGTGTCTATTAGTTTGACATTAATGTTGTGAGTCACACCTTCTTCCACATCGCGAAGCAAATGACAGGCGTGCTTGTACCCCTGGCTCTCGAAGCCAAAACCAAATCTGTAATATCGGAATGTCCCTTTCTCCCCTGTCGCCGCTCGCTCAAGGCTTAACCACCGGTCCCTATCGAGCAGCACTTGCCGCCAGTCCTTTTTGGGCTGGGCCTGCACAAGAGACGGGGCGATTGCGTTTACTACAGTCGCGGCTAAAGCTGTGAGGCCCCAGCTTAGGATTTGGCGTCTGGGTAGTCGGTTAGCATCATGCAATGGGAAGGGCTCGATTCTGTCGTGGCCCAACCCATTTTCAGCATCTACGGCGCTGTCTCAACTCAACTCCGTGCAGATACCCCCCTCGATAGCTCACTCAGTTCGGTTTACTTGCCTACCAGGGGGTGGTACAAATGCGGTGTTATATGCAGCTCTCTTATGTGCCTGCACTGTGTTCAGCCATGCGTCATCGCGTGCCTTTATGCAGACCAGTTCCCTCACGTCATCGTGTGTGAATAGGTAGAAAATCGTTAGACCATCCTCATAGCTCGCCTGCGGCAAGACATTCTCTTGCCCTCGGCTTGGTGTTTGTCTCCGTTTTAAGCGCGATCAAACACCACTTACCCGACCAGGACCTTCGCGTCTCTGGGGGTTAGGAGCATTCAAAATGTCCACTACCGTAATCAACACTCTGGTTTCCGAGTCTCGTTCCGTCCCTCGCATTTGGTTGGAGGGTAAACGTCTTGCTCATGCCGGAATCGAAATTGGCGTTCAGTATGTGCTGAATGTCTCACTACAACTCCGTCGAATCGAGTTGCGTCCAGCACCTCAAGGATTCGCCGGAAAAACCTATAGTGTGAGCAAACGCACTCGTAATGAGCGGTCTTACCCACTCATTGAAGTTCGTGATGCCATCATCACTGATCTGTTTAAAGTCGGAACGAAACTACGTGTTGCTGTCCAAAAGGGCCGCATCATAATTTCGGCTTCACACATCGCTATGCGCGTTCAGGAGCGTGTTACTCGTTTCTTGGATAAACTAAAAAACGGCACCCCTCTTCATGTTGTTTCTCTATTTCATGGCGGTGGGGTACTTGATAAAGCTTTGCACCAGGGTATGCAGCTCTCTAAGTTAGCTAGCTATGTCAAAATCGGTGTCGAACTTGACGGCGATTACATTGATAGCTCATTGGCAAACAACCCTGAGCTTTGGCGAGAAGATAGTATCGTTATCAACGGTGATATTCGTGACGTGAATATTCTGGGCAATGGCATTCCCCAAGTAGAAGTACTTTGTGGAGGGGTTCCGTGTACAGGAGCCTCGCGTGCTGGTGCCGTTAAGAATAAGTTGTCTTGTGCAGAAGAGCACAGTACAGCGGGAACGCTGTTTCATGACTACTTAGAATGGGTGAAGGTAACTAACCCAGCCATTGTGGTCTTAGAAAATGTTGTTGAATACCAGAAATCATCTGCGATGACTGTGATTCGTTCGGTACTGACTCATCTTGGCTATGAGCTGAGTGAGACTGTGCTGGATGGTCCATCGCTGGGTTCGCTGGAGAAACGCAAACGCCTTTGCATGGTAGCTACCACGCCGGGAATATGCGGGCCAGTAGACTTCGAGCAACTAGTTCCTGTACGTCAAAAAGAGGAAAAACTTGCTGATGTTTTGGACTTTGTACCGGTCGATTCTGACAGGTGGAAATCCTACGATTATTTGGCAACTAAAGAGACGCGTGACAAAGCCAGCGGTAAAGGTTTCATGCGTCAGCTTCTTACGGGCGAGGAAGATGGTTGTGGTGTTCTGGGTCGCGGTTACGCAAAAGCCAGAAGCACTGAACCGTTCATCGTTGCGCCGCATGATTCGAACTTGTCCCGGCTACTAACTCCTGCGGAACATGCTAGAGTCAAAACTATTCCTGAAAACCTGATAGAGGGTCTAAGTGCAACTACTGCGCACGAAGTTCTCGGGCAGTCGGTAATTTTCAGTGCATTTATTGCAGTAGGCGAACTTATTGCCAAGACTGTTAAAGGTCTGGTAGTGCCGCTTAAGAATACTAATGTTGCACAACAAGAGGAAACTGCTGGTCCAGTGGAAGCACCAAAGCAGGCTCCAGCTCCACAGGCCAATATCGCTCCGGCGACAATGCCCCTGTTCGCGCTGACCGCGTAACCTCCCTCCCCCATCCCGCTATGGGCTGCACTCCAGCCTTTAGGCTCGGCGTGCAACCCGTTTCGGTTTCTCGCGCCAAGTTCTGGGACATGGCGTTATCCCAAATAGCCTGCACCGTCAGGTCGGATAGCATCTATGCAAACTAAATATATCGCTGCACACGCAATCCTGCCCGGCATGAAGATCGCCTTGGCCGGTTGCCTTTACGCAGTCGAATCTAACCTTCTTGATCGTCACTGCAATGGGTTGTACCAGTCGCGTAGCGTTCTGGTCTGTAACTCGCTTCCTGAGCGTCCTGGCTATGGTCAAGGCGAACATTTCGGGTTGCTTCCCAGTGCTCAGGTACTTGTCGTCACGGCAGGTGCTGAGCTTGTTTGAGTCATCGGCTCGAAGGTAACGATTCAACCGGCTTTGGCCTGACTAATTCAGGCCTTATGGCTTGAGCTGTCAGGTGCTAAACCTGCAACAGCCACCAAGCCTTTGAGCACTTGGTGAACACCTCATTCGCCTGCGCTCAACAGGTCGGAGAAATACCCCCATGAAATCTATCAAAACTGCTCTGCTTAGCTTCATTGCCTCTGTCCTCCGCTCCCTCGACGCGAACCCGAAGGCTCGCTGTAAAGCGTTCACCTACGGATTCCTGTCCCGCGTACCTCGGTTCATTCGTCGGCTCACTGCTGGCTCTGATTTGCACCGCATATGGCTGCGCGGGTCAATGACGAAGATGTACGACATTGATGGCAATTGCTTTGCAAGCGAAGGCAGAAAACTGCCTTTCAAAATTGATCCTCGGGATTACCCAACACCTGTTCCGCCTGAGTTCTACCTTTTCCTCTGCACAGCGCTGATGCTGGTGCTATCGGTAAGCTTTTGGCTGTCGCTTCGCCCATTCGAGGGTTGATGAGATAGGTGATGGTTCCTGAAATCCTAATAGCTCCCTTCGGGGCGCGTCCTGTGTCCTTGGCTTGATCCTAATCAAGCCCTCAGGGCTTGTGCTGGTCAGGTTTAACCCTGCAAATCCCGCCAAGCCCTTAGAGCTCTTGGCGTTTTAATCTCACGCCTGCGCTCTACAGGTCGGAAAACTTAATGAGCTCGCTTAAAAATACTGTGTTGTTTAAGGGAATTGGCCGCAGGTTCTGCGTTTTGCAATACATGCCGCCTTGGATGGATTGTGATGGTAACTGCATCGCCCAACCCGACCCTGAATACAGGCAGAAATTTACGTTGCGTGGCATTCATTGGACAAACGAAGAATGCGTGGAATGGCTTAAGGCTGTTGCAGGCTCAAAAATCGTTTGGCTTGATGAAAATACATTTGAGTACTCAGAGTGCCCCCCAGCAATGACCATTGCTGAGTGGGCAGAATGGGAAGTCGGAAAAGCACCGTGGGAGTTGTTGAGCCACAGTTCCGAAATGACCCTGTACTTTCATGAGGTCTTCGCAGCCCGCATGAAATCACGCATGCATTCAATTGATGAGCGTATCGACGCCTGCTTGGATGCTTTAGTGATGAATGCAAAACAGGAACTGGATGAGTTGTGCGCGAAAGTGATGCAGCCTGAATTCATAGAATAAGCGCAACGCTTGAAACGAGAGGCAGAGAGCCAGCCACCGGTAGAATCCAGGCTCTC
>NZ_WIWK01000091.1:0-25287 GCF_009600165.1 Pseudomonas sp. FSL R10-0399 | reverse complement strand
GCAAGCGCTTGGGCTGGAAGACGCCGTACGAAGTGCATACAGGGGTGAGCGTTGCACTTATGTGTTGAATTCAGGCCGGCAAAGTCGATGTGCGACGGGTGACCGTGGTGCAACTCGCCACCGCGTCTATTCTGTCCTTCTTGATGGTGGTGCCGAGCGGCGAGGCTATCCCTGACTTCTCTTGGCTGTTGCTGATCAGCGCGGTGGGCCTGGGGGCTGCGAGCGCGATTATTCAAGTGGCGATGAACTGGGCACAAAAGAGTGTTTCACCGACCCGCGCCACGCTTATTTACGCCGGTGAGCCGGTATGGGCTGGCATCGTCGGCCGTATCGCCGGAGAGCGTTTACCCGGCATCGCATTGCTCGGTGCGCTATTGATTGTTGCAGCGGTGATCGTTAGTGAGTTAAAAACAAAAGGTAAAACGCCCAGCGAGTCGGATGAAAAGCAAGGTAACCAAGCCTGCGAGTGATGCTTTTGCACCCCATTCACCCGGTTAAACCTCATCATCTGGCATGACTCGCCCCCACGTATGGGGGCGATGCGCGCATCACGCAAGCGGGTCAATAAGGAAGAGACCCGGCTCGTTGTTAAAGTTTTGCACACATTTTGTAGGATTCATCTACAGATACGTTGTTGGTGATCGTCAAGTCGCCACGTATGATCGTTCGCAAACTCCTGCAGATTAGAAGCCTATGTCCCTGATAGTTCTACTGCTTCTGCCATTTATTGGCAGCTGTCTGGCGGCTGTTTTGCCGCACAACGCACGTAACAGTGAATCACTGCTGGCCGGTTTGATTGCTCTGATCGGCTTAGTTCAAGTTGCCCTGCTCTATCCACAAATCGCCCATGGTGGGGTGATTCGTGAAGAGTTCATGTGGCTGCCGAGTATCGGCCTCAATTTTGTCCTGCGCATGGACGGGTTTGCCTGGCTGTTCTCGATTCTGGTCCTGGGCATTGGCGCGCTGGTGTCTCTGTACGCCCGTTATTACATGTCACCCGAAGACCCGGTGCCGCGCTTCTTCTCGTTTTTCCTGGCGTTTATGGGCGCGATGCTCGGCCTGGTGATTTCGGGCAACTTGATCCAGATCGTATTTTTCTGGGAGCTGACCAGCCTCTTCTCGTTCCTGCTGATCGGCTATTGGCATCACCGCTCCGACGCCCGACGCGGCGCCTATATGGCGCTGATGGTCACTGGCGCCGGTGGCTTGTGCCTGCTGGCGGGGGTCATGCTGCTCGGCCATGTTGTCGGCAGCTATGATCTGGACGTCGTGCTGGCCGCAGGCGACCAGATTAAAGCTCACAGTCTTTACCCCATTCTATTGCCGCTGATTCTCATCGGCGCCCTTAGCAAAAGTGCACAATTCCCGTTTCATTTCTGGTTGCCCCATGCCATGGCGGCGCCGACTCCGGTTTCGGCTTATTTGCACTCGGCAACCATGGTCAAGGCCGGGGTGTTCCTGTTGGCGCGCCTGTGGTCGCCCCTGTCCGGCACCGAAGAATGGTTCTGGATTGTCAGCGGCGCCGGGGCCTGCACCCTGGTGCTCGGCGCGTACTGCGCAATGTTTCAAAACGATCTCAAGGGCCTGCTGGCCTATTCAACCATCAGCCACCTGGGCCTGATTACCCTGCTGCTGGGCCTTAACAGCCCGCTAGCGGCCGTGGCGGCGGTGTTCCATATTCTCAACCACGCCACCTTCAAGGCCTCGCTGTTCATGGCGGCCGGGATCATCGACCACGAAACCGGCACGCGGGATATTCGCAAGCTCAGTGGCCTGTTCAAACTGATGCCCTACACCGCCACGCTGGCGATGGTGGCCAGTGCGTCGATGGCCGGTGTGCCGTTGCTCAACGGCTTCTTGTCGAAAGAAATGTTCTTCGCCGAAACGGTGTTCATCAACTCCACGGCCTGGGTCGAAATTGCCCTGCCTGTCATCGCCACCATTGGCGGTACGTTTAGCGTGGCCTACGCGCTGCGCTTTACCGTGGATGTGTTCTTCGGCCCGCCTGCCACTGACCTGCCGCACACCCCGCACGAGCCGCCGCGCTGGATGCGGGCGCCGGTAGAATTGTTGGTGTTTACCTGCCTGATGGTTGGTATCTTCCCGGCCCACACTGTCGGCCCGCTGCTTGCCGCGGCCGCGCAACCGGTGGTGGGGGGCGAGCTGCCCGAATACAGCCTGGCCATCTGGCACGGCCTGAATGCCCCGATGATCATGAGCCTGATCGCCATGTCCGGCGGTATCGTGCTGTACGTGTTGTTGCGCAAGCAGCTCAAGCTTGAGCGCTTCCCGCTGCCGCCGCTGATCAAGTACTTCAACGGCAAGCGTTTCTTCGAACGCAGCATGGTGGTGATCATGCGCCGGGCGCGGCGTGTCGAGCGGCGCGTGAGCACCTTGCGCCTGCAAACCCAGTTGTTCCTGCTGGTACTGGCGGCGGTGGTTGCCGGGCTGATCCCGATGCTCTACAGCGGCTTGAGCTGGGGCGACCGGCCGAACATTCCGGGCTCCATTGTGTTTGTGACCTTGTGGCTGCTGGCAATTGCCTGTGCCATCGGTGCCGCCTGGCAAGCCAAGTATCACCGTCTGGCCGCTTTGACCATGGTCAGTGTGTGCGGCTTGATGACCTGCGTGACCTTCGTCTGGTTCTCGGCGCCGGACCTGGCCTTGACCCAATTGGTGGTTGAGGTGGTGACCACGGTGCTCATCCTGTTGGGCCTGCGCTGGCTGCCACGGCGGATCGAAGAAGTCTCGCCGTTGCCTGGCACCCTGAACAAAGCCCGTATTCGTCGTCTGCGCGACTTGCTGTTGTCGATCGCCGTCGGCGGCGGCATGGCGGTGCTGTCGTATGCCATGTTGACCCGGCAAACCCCGAACCACATCTCTTCGTTCTTCCTCAGCCGTGCGTTGCCCGAAGGCGGCGGTACCAACGTGGTGAACGTGATGCTGGTGGACTTCCGCGGTTTCGACACCCTGGGGGAAATCACCGTACTGGCCGCCGTGGCCCTGACCGTGTTCGCTCTGCTGCGCCGGTTCCGCCCGCCCAAAGAAAGCATGCAATTGCCTGCCCAGCAGCGCTTGCTGGCCAAAGACGTGGTCACCGACCTGGTGAACCCGCGCAGCGCCAGCGACACCGCCCTGGGCTTCATGATGGTGCCTGCGGTGCTGGTGCGTTTGCTGTTGCCGATTGCGTTTATGGTCTCGATGTACCTGTTTATGCGCGGTCACAATCAGCCTGGCGGTGGTTTCGTCGCAGGCTTGGTGATGTCGGTGGCGTTCATCCTGCAATACATGGTGGCCGGCACGCAGTGGGTCGAGGCACAAATGAGCCTGCGGCCGCTGCGCTGGATGGGTACCGGGTTGCTCTGTGCAACGTTGACCGGGCTGGGCTCGCTGCTCTGGGGTTACCCGTTCCTGACCACCCATACCGCGCATTTCAGCTTGCCGGTGCTGGGTGAGATTCACGTGGCCAGTGCGCTGTTTTTTGACATTGGTGTGTTTGCCGTTGTGGTCGGCGCCACGCTGCTGATTCTCACAGCGCTGGCTCACCAATCGGTACGAGCCCATCGTCCCGCCCTCCAATCCAAGACGGGAGCTGCCTGATGGAAGAAGTTATCGCTATTGCTATCGGGGTGCTTGCCGCCTCTGGTACCTGGCTGATCCTGCGCCCTCGAACCTTTCAGGTGGTGATGGGCCTGTGCTTGCTGTCGTACGGGGTCAACCTGTTTATTTTCAGCATGGGCAGCCTGTTTATCGGCAAGGAGCCGGTGATCAAAGAAGGCGTACCGCAAGACTTGCTCAACTACACCGACCCTTTGCCGCAGGCACTGGTGTTGACCGCCATCGTCATCAGTTTTGCCATGACCGCGCTGTTTCTGGTGGTCTTGCTGGCCTCTCGCGGCCTGACCGGTACCGACCATGTGGATGGCCGGGAGCCTAAAGAATGAATTTGATGCCGCATTTGATAGTCGCGCCCATCCTGCTACCGCTGTTAACCGCTGCGTGCATGCTGTTGCTGGGCGAAAAACATCGCCCGCTCAAAGCCCGTATCAACCTCGGCTCGACCCTGCTCGGGTTGTGCATTTCGATCACCTTGCTGCTCTGGACGCAACAAAACGGCAGCCCGGCCTCGATTGGCGTGTACCTGCCGAGCAACTGGCAAGTGCCGTTCGGCATTGTGCTGGTGGTGGATCGCTTGTCGGCGCTGATGCTGGTGCTCACCGGGGTAATCGCCAGTTGCGCGCTGATGTTCGCCATGGCCCGCTGGGACCGCGCCGGTTCCAGCTTCCATGCGCTGTTCCAGATCCAGTTGATGGGGTTGTATGGCGCTTTCCTGACCGCCGACCTGTTCAACCTGTTCGTGTTTTTCGAAGTGTTGCTGGCGGCCTCTTACGGCCTGATGCTGCACGGTTCGGGCAAAGCACGGGTGTCGTCAGGTCTGCATTACATCGCGATCAACCTGCTGGCTTCGTCACTGTTCCTGATTGGTGCGGCGTTGATTTATGGCGTCACCGGCACGCTGAACATGGCCGACTTGGCGTTCAAAATCCCCTTGGTGCCCGAAGCCGATCGTGGCCTGCTGCACGCCGGTGCGGCCATTCTGGCCATCGCCTTCCTGGCAAAGGCCGGCATGTGGCCGCTTAACTTCTGGCTGGTGCCCGCCTACTCCTCGGCCAGCGCCCCGGTAGCGGCGCTGTTCGCGATTATGACCAAGGTCGGGATCTACACCGTATTGCGCCTGTGGACGCTGCTGTTCTCGGGCCAGGCCGGGGCGTCGGCCTACTTTGGCAGCGACTGGCTGATCTACGGCGGCATGGCAACCATTGTCTGCGCCGCCATTGCCATCCTCGCGGCCCAGCGCCTGGAGCGCATGGCCAGCCTGAGCATTCTGGTGTCGGCCGGCATTCTGTTGTCGGCAGTGGGCTTTGCCCAACCCAATCTGATTGCAGCGGCTCTGTTTTATCTGGTCAGTTCTACGTTGGCATTGAGTGCGCTGTTCTTGCTGGCCGAGCTCATTGAACGTTCACGCTCATCCAGCGAGACGCTGTACGAAGAAGATGCTGAAGCATTACCTTCCATCGTTGAGCCGCCCCCGCGCGGGACCAACCTGGACGACGAGCAAAACGTCGTGGTCGGGCAGATCATTCCGTGGGCGATGGCATTTCTGGGCTTGAGCTTTATCGCCTGTGCCCTGCTGATTATTGGCATGCCGCCGCTGTCCGGGTTTATCGGCAAGCTCAGCTTGCTCAACGCGCTGCTGAACCCGGCCGGGCTGGGCAACGATATAAACGCCCCGGTGTCTACCGCCGCTTGGTGCTTGCTGGCTCTGTTGATTCTGTCCGGGCTGGCTTCTTTGATCGCCTTCTCGCGCATGGGCATCCAGCGCTTTTGGACGCCGCTGGAGCGGCCATCACCGATAATGCGTCGCCTTGAGTGCGTGCCCATCGTAGTGCTGCTGGCGCTGTGCGTGGTCCTGACGGTCAAGGCCGAGCCGCTGTTGCGCTTTACCCAGGCCGCCGCCGAGACCTTGAGCAACCCTGAGCGTTATGTGCAGGCGGTGCTGGAGTCTCGCCCTGTGCCTGGCCCCACAGCCAAAGCGGCGTTGCAGGAGGTGCAGCCATGAAGCGTTTATTCCCGGCACCGTGGTTGTCCCTGGCGTTGTGGGCACTGTGGTTGTTGCTCAACTTGTCATTGAGCGCGGGCAATCTGTTGCTCGGTGCAGCGTTGGGCTTTTTGGCGCCGATCATGTTCGCGCCTCTGCGGCCCCTGCCGATTCACATCCACCGTCCGGGTGTGATCCTCAAGTTGTTCATTTTGGTGGGGCGTGACGTGATCATGTCCAACATCGCCGTGGCCTGGGGCGTGCTCAATGCTGGCAAGCGCCCGCCACGCTCGCGGTTCATCAAAATCCCCCTCGACCTGCGTGACGCCAACGGCCTCGCGGCCTTGTCGATGATTACCACAGTAGTGCCGGGTACGGTCTGGTCCGAACTGGCGCTGGACCGCAGCGTGCTGTTGTTGCACGTCTTTGACCTGGATGACGAAGCGCAATTTATCGAGCACTTCAAAACGGCTTACGAGCGCCCCTTGATGGAGATCTTTGAATGAGTGCCCTGCTCTCCAATGCCATCCTGATCAGCCTGTTTTTCTTTAGCTTGGCGATGGTGCTGACCGTGGTCCGCCTGTTTAAAGGCCCTTCGGCCCAGGACCGGGTTCTGGCGCTGGACTACCTGTACATCGTGGCCATGCTGATGATGCTGGTGTTGGGCATACGATATGCCAGTGACACCTACTTCGAGGCCGCCTTGCTGATCGCCCTGTTCGGGTTTGTCGGCTCGTTTGCGCTGGCCAAGTTCCTGCTGCGTGGGGAGGTAATTGAATGAATTCCGTCAGCGAGCTGTCGCTCTGGATCGAGATACCGGTGGCCGTGCTGCTGGTGGTCAGCAGCCTGTTTGCGCTGTTTGGTGCCATCGGGATGCTGCGCCTCAAGGACTTTTTCCAGCGCATGCACCCGCCTGCACTGGCTTCAACCCTTGGCGCCTGGTGCGTGGCACTGGCCTCGATTGTGTACTTCTCGGCACTTAAATCCACACCGGTCTTGCACGCCTGGCTGATCCCGATTCTGCTGGCGATTACCGTGCCGGTGACCACCCTGCTGCTGGCCCGCACATCATTGTTTCGCAAACGCATGGCCGGTGAGGATGTACCCGCCGAAGTCAGCAGCGGCGGGCGCAGCGAAGGTGGTAGCTAAATCCCCCCTGTAGGAGCGAGCTTGCCTCGCGATCTTTTAACGATCAAAAGATCGCGAGACAAGCTCGCTCCTACAGGTGGGGTTACATCCAGCCCAGCCAGCTCCAGTACGTCGCGCCAAACAGCAACATCAGCAGGTAACCCACCACAGTGACTATCAAGCCGACCTTGGCAAATTGCTTGGCGGTGAAGGTTTGTGTGCCCAGGCACACCATGTTTTGCGGGGCGTTGATGGGCAGGATAAAGCCGTAGCTCACCACAAAGCCCAGCAACATGGTCATGCCCAAGCGGCTGAATTCACCCGGCAAGGTCTGCAAGACCGCAATCAGAATGGGCAGCAAGGCCGATGTCAGCGCCGTCGCACTGGCAAAGCCCAGGTGAATCAAAATCAGAAACGCCCCCAGAATCGCAAAAATCCCCAGTGGCCCTACCTGATCCAGCCCGGTGTTATGCACCACCTGCCCGCCCAGCCATTGCCCCGCCTGGGTGGTCAGCAACGCCGTCCCCAGGCTGATCCCCACGCCGAACACAATCACCGTGCCCCACGGGATACGCGACTGCACGTCCTTCCAGGTCATTACCCCGTAACGCGGCAGCAACAGGATCACCAACCCGGCGTAGGTAATGGAGGTGGTGTCGAAGCTGTGCAACTTGCCTTCCGTGGCCCAGCCCAGCAACAGCGCGATGGAAACCGCCATCAGGCGTTTCTGCGGCCCGGTCATGGGGCCCAGTTCGGCCAGTGATTTTTCCACGGCTTCTTTACCGCCCGGGATGCTGTCGCTTTCCGGCGGGAGCATTTTCAGCACCACAAACAGCAACACCGCCGACATGATGATGGCCCACGGCGCACCGGCGATCAGCCAGTCGAGCCAATTGACCCGTTCGCCGAGCATCTTGTCCATAAATCCGACCGTCAGCAGGTTTTGCGCGGCGGCGGTTTGAATGCCGACGTTCCAGATACTGGTGCCCTGCGCCACCACAATCATGATCCCGGCGGCGATGTTGGAGCGCTTGTCGACGCCAAACGCCAGAATCACCCCCATCATGATCGGCACCACACATGCACTGCGCGCCGTGGCGCTGGGCACCACCAGGCTGAGCAGAATGGTCACCGCAATCGCACCGATCAAAATGCGCCGAGTGCTGGTGCCGATGCGTGACAGGGTCACCAGCGCGATGCGCCGATCCAGCCCGGTGTGGGTCATGGCCGCCGCAATAAACAGCGCGCCGGCCACCAGCGCCAGTGCGGCATTGGAAAACCCGGTGAGGGCCATGGTGATCCCGGCGTTGGTGCCGTAGATTTTCGACGGGTCGGCCAAGGTGGGTGCCATGCCAATCAAAAACGCCATCAGCGACGTGATCATGATGGCGCTGGCTTCGTATGACACCGCTTCGGTGATCCACACCACCACGGCAAACACCAGAATCGCCAACATCCGGTGCCCGGCGACCGGCAAGTCGGCGGGCAACGGCATCATCAAAACGCCCACCATCGCCACAATGGCGATGACCAGACCTATGGGTAACTTAACTTTCGCCGTTGCCGGCGGCGGGGTCGTAGCGGGCGCGTTCACGGCCATCTCCTTGTGCTTGAAAACGCATGCAGCATAGGTCAAGGACGCGGGTTTCGCGTTGATGCTTGTCAGGTATTTATTGAAGCTCACACCAAAAACTGTGGGAGCGGGCTTGCTCGCGATGGTCGTTAACGATGACGCTTCTTTGCCGGGCAAATGAGGCGCACTGAAGAGCATCGCGAGCAAGCCCGCTCCCACCCTTGAGCCGTGTTGCTCTTAGATGAGTCAGCGGATTTTATAGTGAAACGTATTGCGCACCCCCGGCACTGTCACTGCCTGACCATCGACGATGCGCGGCTGATAGCGAAACGTTGCCGCCGCCACCAATGACGGGCGAATAAACGCCGGGTGGCAGTCACCGACCACTTTGGGGCTTTCGACCTTGCCCTGCGGCGTCACCGAATACTCAACCGTGCAATCGCCCTCAATGCCTTTGTCCAGCGCGCGCTGCGGGTAGTCCGGGGCCTGTTTGCTGATCGGCAAGTATTGCCGCACATCCGCAGCCGCAGCCGCTTGTTGTGCACGCCTGGCGTTATCCGCTGCCACACGGGCTTGCTGTGCAGCGGCTTCAGCCGCCACTTGCTGACGTTGCATCTCGGCCTGCTCGGCGCGTTGTAGCGCCATTTTTTGCTGCTCTTCTTTGAGCTGCTTTTGCTCCTCTACCCGTTTACGTGCCAACGCCGCCTGTTCCAGTTTGCGTGCTTGTATCTGCGGGTCCGGCTTGACCACTTCGGGTTTGGTTTCGACCACCGGCGGCGGCACTACCACCGGCTGTGGTGCGGGTTCAGGCGGCGCCAGCACAGGTTCCGCGGGCATAATCACCAAGCGGGTTTTCAAGGTGCTCGGCGCGGGCGCGGCCATGTCGTGTTCCATGCTCCAGCCCAGCACTAAAAACGCAATCACCGCACTGTGCAACGCAACCGTGACCGCCACCGCCTGGCTGTTGTGCCAGAGCCGGGTCCAGGGCAGCGGCCGGGCCTCAACGTGCCCGGCACTCATCAACGCGGCACTCATTGTGGAGCCTCTGTGACCAGCCCCAGGTTGGTCACGCCGCCTTGTTGCAAGGCCGCCATGGCTTTGACCACGCTGCCGTAACCGGCGTCGTTGTCGGCACGAATATACACCTGGGTGTCGCCGTCTTGCGCCACCACCTGGCCGATTTTGGCTTGCAGCTCTTCAAGGCTGACGGCGCTGTCGGTCTGGTTTTTGGTGTCCAGTTCGCTGCCCAGGTTCCAGTAGTAGCCGCCATCGGCCTTGACCGACAAGGTGAGAATTTTCTGCTGGGAGTCATTGGCCAACGCTTCACTGGCGACTTTGGGCAGGTCGATTTTGACGCCCTGGGTCAACATCGGCGCAGTCACCATAAAAATCACCAGCAGCACCAACATCACGTCGATATAGGGCACTACGTTCATTTCGGCCTTGGGCCCGTGTTTGCGCTGTGGTCGAGCAAGCATCTTCAAACTCCCTGTTAAGCGGCGGCGGCCATGTTCCGTGAACCTGCGTGAAAGCCACGGTACAAGCGCATTTGCAGTTCATTGCCGAGGCTGTAATAGCGGGTCAGCAGGGTTTGCCCACGGGACGAGAAACGGTTGTAGGCGATGACCGCCGGGATCGCGGCAAACAAGCCAATCGCGGTGGCGATCAAGGCTTCGGCAATGCCCGGTGCCACAGTCGACAACGTGGCCTGCTGCACCTGGGACAAACCGATAAAGGAGTTCATGATCCCCCACACGGTGCCAAACAGGCCGATATACGGGCTGACCGAGCCAACGGTGGCCAGAAATTGCAGACCTTTTTCGAGGCGGATTTCCTGCTCGGTAATGGCCACGTACAGCGAGCGTTCAATGCCTTGCATCAGCCCGTCAGCATCAATGCCCGGCTGCTGGCGAAGCTGCGCGTATTCGCTGTAGGCCGCGACAAACACCTGCTCGGCCCCGGCATCCGGGTTGCTGGCGTCGCGGCTTTCACGGTACAGCGCGCCCAGGTCACCCGGCGCCCGCAAGCGCTGGGTAAAGCTCTCAATGTCACGCTCGCTGCGGCGCAGGATGGCACTACGACGCACAATCAAGAACCAGCTCAATACCGAGGCCGCGAGCAGTATCAACATCACGCCTTTCACCAGCAGGCTGGCATCGTTGATCAGACCCCAAATGGTCATGTGTTCCATGGTTGCTTGCATGTTGTAACTCCTGATGACTGTTGATTTAAATACACCCCCCGTGTGACCGGGTTATGGCAGGCGCAAGGCTTTGGCCACTTCGCTCCACGGGATGTACTTGAAGTTCTGGGCCTGCTCGGGCATCCGTTTGCGGCCGTCTTGCACCACCAGCATGCCTTTGCTCCACGGCCCGCCGAGGTTGGCTGAGGTCACGTCCAGGCCATCGGTTTCGGAGGTGCCGTCAATCCCGGCTTCGGCGTTCACGCCTACCCGGAAGGCACCGCGCAGGGCAAACGGCGGCTCGGCATCGACCACCACGTAGCTGTCATTGCCCTGGCTTGAGATCACCAGGTAGTTGTCTTTTTCGGTCTGGTACAGCGCCAGCCCTTCGATGTCGTCATGCACCTGCTCACCGACCTTGATCACGCTGGTCAACGTGGCGGGCTGATCCGGGCGCGCATCCACGGCCCACACCGCCACATCTTCTTCGCCCAAAAACAGACGTTGGCGCTGGTCGTCAGCGACGCAACCTTCAGGCTGGGTCGGCACCTTGAACTGGCGTACCAGCTCGCCTTGCACCTGGTCACCCTTGGCAAACAGACGGTGCTGCACAAAAGTCCCGTCCTTGTCGTTGGCGAAGCTGTAGATCTCGCCCGACGGCGCCTTGAACAGGCACAGCCCGTAGATGTCTTTAACCGGCGTGGCGATCTCGCCCACGGCTGTCAACTGGCCCGAGGCGCGATCAATGCTGAATACGCTCAAGCTGTTGTGATCGCGGTTGGTGGCGACCGCCAGGTCAACGGTGCGTGACCCCAAAGTGAACCCCGGACGCACATCGACGTTGTTCAGGCGCCCTACCGGCAAGTGCTGCACGCGCTTGCCTTGTAAGTCGTACACCTCAAGCCCTTGTTGTTTGTTGGTGCCCAGCACGCGGCTCTGCACCGGATTTTTGGGGTTGACCCAAATCGCCGGGTCGTCGGCGGCATCGCCCTGGCTCATCACCACGTCGGTCTGCACCAGCGGCTTGACCACCGGCAGCACGGGCGGCAGAGCCACCGGCGTGGCTTTCCAGTTGAGGACGCCTTCGAACAGACGATTGGTCGCGCCGTCCTGCACCAGTACATCCAGCCCTTTGGCGGTTTCACGCAGGGCCAGATGCTCAGGCTCGGTCACACCGTCAAGCGCCAGGCTGGCCACTGGCGACCAGCGCTTGCCTTGCTGTTGATAGAGGTTCAATTGCGCGGCTTCAGGGTCCAGCCCGAGCACACCACCGGGCACCACCGCCATGGCCCCGGCGGCCTTTTTAACGTTGCCGAAGGGCTCGACGATGGCCACCGGCGAACGCTCAACGTCAGACTCGGCATGGGCCGGATATGCCCACCAGCCGACGTTTTCTTCGTTGACGAACAGTTGCTGCGCCGCATCCTCGACCTGGCAGAACTTGGCTTGCGGCGGCATTGGCAGGCTGCGCACCAACAACGGTGCGGCCAGTTGTTTGCTGTCCGCCGCCACCAGCCATTGCTCACCCTTGCCCTCTTCACCCACGGTAAACAGGTACACATTGCTCGCCTGATCGCGGTACAGGCACACGCCATTTACCGCGTAGTCACGTTTGGGCAGGTAGGTCGGTGTCTGCCACTCGCGGGTTTTCGGGTCCAGGCTGAACAACGCGACTTGCTGCTTGGCCTTGTCCTGGCTGGCCACCAGTACGTTGTCGCCCAGGGGGCGACTGTCCAGCCCGGCGAACGAACCGGCGATCTGGCTCAGGGTTTTGCCTTGCGCATCGAGCAGCCGCAGACCCTCGCGTTTGCTCACGGTCAGGCGATCATTGCCGGTCGGCAAATAACTCAGCGCCTGGGCTTTGCCCGTGCCCCAGGGTTGCAGGGTGGGTGCGCTGATTGCCGCCGCCTGTGCGCTGCCTGCGGCCAGGCATACCAGCAAAGGTAAAAGCCGCGGTGGGTGTTTGAACATAAAGGTCATGGGTCAACAGTCCGTTAAAGGGTAAATGTGTAGTCGCTGCCAAGGTACGAAGGCTGCGATGAGGTCCGCTGAAGTCCGCAGTGCACTCACAGGAACGGGTTGCGGTGCAACCCTTCGCAGCCTTCGGCAGCGACTACAGAAAACGCCAATGCTTTAAAAATGGGTGAAGGTCAGGCCTACAGAGTAGGTGGGGCCGTACTCTTCGTACTGGTTGTTGTAGCGGCTGTTGCCGCTGTAGACGAAGTACGGCTGGTCGGTCAGGTTCTGCGCGTCAAAGCTCACTTGCAGGTTTTTGGTCAGCGAGTAACGCGCGCTGAAGTCCACAAAGGTCTGCGCAGCCACATGGGTGTCGTGGGCTTTGTCGTTGACCCCCGCCAGCTCATAGAGGTAGGCCGATTTGTAGTTGGCTGACAGGCGCACGCTGAGCTTGTCGTCTTCCCAGCCGAGCATCAGGTTACCGACGGTGTTGGACTGGCTCGGCAAGTCAATATCGCGCTTGAGGGTTTGCCCGGACGCGGCGTCGTAGCCTTTAATGCTGGCGTTGGAGCGGCTGAAGGTGGTGTTCGCGCCGACAATCACGCCGTTCCAGGGCGCAGGCAACCAGTCGAATTTCTGCGAGTAGGCCAGTTCCAGGCCGTACAGCTTGGCGTTGTCGCCGTTGGCATAGGAATGCGCCTCGGTGAAGTCGCGCCACGCGCCCGTACCGGCAAGGTCATTGTTGTAGACGAAATTTTTAATGTCTTTGTAAAACAGGAACGCCGACACCGTACCGGCCTGCCCCATGAAGTGCTCAATGCCCAGGTCGAAGTTGCTCGACTCCAGGGGTTTGAGGTTCGGGTTGCCGAATTCAGCCTTGTCATCTTCGATCACAAAGCCCGGCGCCAGTTGGCCGAAGGTCGGGCGCACCACCGCGTTGGTCCAGGCGGCACGCACCTGGGTGTTTTTCGCCAACTGGTAACGCGCATGCAGGCCCGGCAACCAGTGGTGGTAGTCGCGCTTGGTGTCCTGGGCTTCATACACACCGTTGCGGATGCCCGTGCCCTTGGCGTCGAACTCGGTGCCTTCGTAGCGCAGGCCGGCGATAAAGCGCCAGTCGTCGATGTCTACGGTGTTCATCAGGTACGCCGAGTTGATGTCTTCGTGCATGGTGAAGTCATTCACCCGCGACCCCTGCTCGTTGTAGAACTTGTCGCGATTCAGCCCGCCGATCAGGTCTTTGATCGCCCCTGCGCTGATGCCCGGACCATAACGGCCGAGGGCGTAATCCAGCTCGCCCTTGCTGAAGCGATCGAGGTTCAACTGATCATCGCTGAAACCCAGCTTCGAAAAGTTTTTGTAGGTCCAGGCTTCGGTGTCGTTGTCTTTGCTGCGGCGGCTGACTTTGCCGCCAAACTTGAACTGCGAGGCGTAGCCGTCCACGTCGTAGTCGCGTGCCAGGTCGAGGCGGATGTTCTTTTCTTTGTCTTTGGTGATTTCTTTCTTCACGTCGACTTTGTCGAGGATGAAGTTGGCCGGGTCATAAAAACCCGCGCCGATGATCGGCCGGGGCTTTTCCGAGTCGTACCAGCCGCTGTCGGGGAAGCTTGAAATGCTTTTGAAAGTCGCCCCGGCAATGCCCGCCGGGCTGTCTTCGCTGGACTCGCTGTAACCGGCCTGCCCGCTCAGGGTCCACAGGCCCATGCTGCGCTCGCCGCCGAACACGTAAGACTGGATTTCCTGAGTCTCGTCGCGCTGCTTGAGTTTGCGCTTGGCTTTGGCCTTGCCCAATTCGCCTTCGGCTTGCGGGTTGGCGTATTCAATTGAGTCCGAGTTGCGGATCTCGCTGTCTTTGAAGCGGCTGTACAGCGTGCGCAGGTAGAGTTTGGTGTCGTCGTCGGGCTTGTAGTCGAAGTTCAGGCCGCCCCCGGAGCGCTCGCGACTGATGTCGTACACCCGCTGCTCGAAGCTGTTGAGTTTGGCACCGTCGGTAAAGTCCCAGGCACCGGCTGTTTCGACGTTGTCCGAGCCAAAATCGCGCTTGTTCCAGCTCAGGGCTGCCGCCACACCGAAGTTGTCGATGCCGTCGCCGAGGCTGAAGCGATCACTGATGGCGCCCGACACTTTGGGGCTGGTTTGGTGAGTGTTCTTGTTGTAACCGGCCTGGGTGGTGGCGGTGTAGAACAGGCCGTCGTGGTCAAAGGCCGACAAGCTTTCGACGTCGACCGTGCCGCCCAGCGAGTTGGCGTCCATGTCCGGGGTCAGGGTTTTGATCACCGACAGCGACTGCACCAACTCAGAGGGCAACACGTCCAGAGCAACGGCGCGGCGTTTGCTTTCAGGGGACGGCACCAGCGTGCCGTTGATGGTCACGCTGTTCAGGTCCGGGCCCAGGCCGCGCACGCTGACGAAGCGGCCTTCGCCCTGATCGCGTTCGATGCTGATGCCCGGCAGGCGCTGTACGGCTTCAGCGACGTTGGCGTCCGGCAACTGCGCGACGCCATCGGCATGGACCACACTTTGGATGGTGTCCGAATTGCGTTGCTGCTTGAGCGCCTTGTCCAGGCTTACGGCCTGCCCGACCACTTCAACGTGTTCAGTGGCACCGGCGACCGAAGCCTCGGCGGCGCTCAAGCGTTCGCTGGCAATGGCCATGGCCAATGCACTGAACGTAAAGCCGACCCATTGCGTCTTGCTGCGACCCTTGTACATGTTTGCTCTCCCCCAATTCGCGCTTAAGGCCAGGCAAATGGCCCGACAACTTGGGAGCGAACGCTAGGGGTGCTCAATGACAGTGCCGTGACAGTGCCCGGCACACACCCCGGAAATAGAGGCTTTTAGGGGGGTATTCAGCGCCGGATGAGCTGATTTGACCTTTTTCAGCCCAAGACCCTGTAGGAGCGAGCTTGCCTCGCGAGCTTTTAAACCATCAAAAGATCGCGAGGCAAGCTCGCTCCTACACACTTCATATCAACGATTTTGGGCAGGACCCTTGAGCTGATTCGACCCTCACACCTCGTAACATCGCTGTCACAGAGCTCTGTTCTGCTGGCCTGCATTACGTTTGGGTAGACCCGTCATGACTTGGCTCAACATCCTTAAGCATCATCGCTGGAAACTCGGGTTGCTGGTTCTGGCCGCCAATATCGGCGTGCTGCTGAACCTGGCGTTCGGCACGCCCAAGGCCTTTCACGAATGGCAGTGGCTGGACATCATCGGCGAAGGCGGCACCGCGCTGTTTGTGCTGCTGTGGCTGGTGCTGGTGCTTAAAAGCCGCCCCACTGGGCGGGTCACCAATTACCTGTCGATCGGCCTGTGCTGCATCTTCTTTTCCTGGTGGATGGACGTTCTCGACGAATTTATCCGCCTGCCCAAGCACCTGGGCTGGAACCACTGGCTCGAATCCGGGCCGATGCCGGTCGGGATGATTCTGCTGACCCTCGGCCTGTACCACTGGCACCGTGAACAGCAAGCCATCAACCAGCAGATGGAAAAGCGCGAACGCGTTTTTCGCGAGCATCGCCTGTTCGACAAACTCACCCCGCTGGGCGGTGCCGATTACCTCAAGCGTCAGGTCAGCGACTGCATGGCGCAGAGTCTTGAGCAGCAACAACCGCTGTCGTTGCTGGCTCTGGATATCGACGATTTCGCCTCGCTCAATCAGCACTATGGCCACGCGGAAGGCGACGCAGTGCTGCAAGCCTTGAGTCAGCTGTTGCTGCTCAATCTACGCCGCCACGACCTGCTCTGCCGCTTGGCCGGAGACCGCTTTGTGGTGCTGCTGCCAAACACCGGCGAAAGCCAGGCGCGGTTACTGGCTCTGGAGCTGCAACAGGCCGTGCAGAGCCTTGCGCACAAAACCCGCCAGCATGGCGAGCGGGTCTATTTGTCGGCCAGCACGGCGGTGGTCATGGCCTTCAACGAAGCCCCCGATGAATTGCTCAAACGCTTGAACCTCGCCCTGGCGCGGGCCAAACCGGTACGGAGCAAACGGGCATGAGCCTCGACAGCCGCTGGTATGAAGCCGACACACGCTTCATACCCGGACACTACCAACCCGCAACCCTGATTGACCTGGCGTTGTCCCGCGACATCGACAGCCATCGGCTGCTGCGCGGCACCGGCTTGTTCTATGACGACATCGTCGGCGGCAATACGCGCCTGAGCCCACAACAGTTCTTCGGCCTGATCGCTAATGCCCAGCGCTTGTTGGGGGCCGATGACAGCAGTTTTCTGTTCGGTCAACGCTTGTTGCCGGGGCACTACGGCCCGGCCAGCCATGCCCTGCAACAGGCGCAAAACCTGCATCAGGCGCTGGAAACCGTCATCCACCACCGGGCGCTGCTCAGCCCTTTGCTGACGCCACGGCTGTTGCTGGATGAGCGCTATGCGTATGTGTATTGGCTTGACAGTTGCGGCGCCCAAGAGCAATTGCGCTTTGTCCAGGAAGCCAGCATGACCGCTTTCAAATCCATGAGCCAATGGCTCAGCGGCGAGCGCTTGCCGTGGGAATGCAGCTTCAGCTACCCCGAGCCGCGCTACGTGGAGCAGTACTGGGTGCACTTGGGCGAAAACACCCAGTTCGGGGGCCAGCTCGACCTGATGCGCCTGCCCCGCGAATACCTGACCCAACCGTGGCCAAACACCTCGGCGATTGCCCGGCAAGTCGCACACCAGCAAGCACAAAGCCAATTGCACGAGCTTGGCTTCAGCGCAAGCTTGCTTGACCGGTTGTACGTGCACCTGCGCGATCAGGCGCAACGCGCCCCGGGGCTGGAAGAAGTGGCCCAGCATTTTGCGATGAGCCAGGCCACTCTCAAGCGCAAACTGAGCAAACACGGCACGCACTTTCAGGCCCAGCAAGACCAGGCGCGTAAACACGTGGCGCTGTACCTGTATCAGATCAAGGGGTTCAGCAACGAGGCGGTGGCCGAATACCTGAACTTCAACGACCCGGCCAACTTCCGCAGGGCGTTGAAACGCTGGACCGGCTGCACACCGAATTTGATCCGAAAATTCATGACCTTGTAAAAACCCTGTGGGAGCGGGCTTGCTCGCGATTGGGGCGACTCGGTTAGTCTGATAAACCCGGTCGATCCCATCGCGAGCAAGCCCGCTCCCACGGTTTTAATGCATCGGGGTTATTCAGCCAATGCGCGCAGTTTGGCCAACTCTTCTACGCCCAATGGGATACCCGCCTCCAGGGATTTGGCGCGTTCGATAAAGCGTCGGTCACCCGGCATGCGCTCAAGGCCCACGGCGTGCATCTGCCGTACCAGTTCGGCACTGCGCTGGGCGAAGCTGTTACCACCGGATTTGCTCGGGTCAATGACGATCAGCAACTGGCCGGTCCACGGGGTTTGCGCACCCGGATGTTTTTTCCAGTCGAATTCAAACGAGAAGTTGCCACCCGTCAACGCCGCCGCCAGCAACTCGACCATCATCGACAGCGCCGAGCCTTTGTGCCCACCAAACGGCAGCAAGGCTCCGCCGTCGAGGATGGCTTTCGGGTCTTCAGTTGGCTCGCCCTGCTTGTCAACGCCCATGCCCGCTGGCAACAGGTGACCTTTGCGTGCAGCGATCTGTACGTCGCCGTGGGCAATGGCGCTGGTGGCCAGGTCGAAAACGATAGGGCTGGCGCCTTCACGGGGCGCAGCGAAGGCGATCGGGTTGGTGCCAAACAACGGTTTTTGCGCACCGTGCGGCACTACGCAGGTCATGCTGTTGACCACGGTCAAGGCCACCAGGCCTTCTTCGGCAAACGGCTCAACATCGGGCCACAACGCCGCGAAGTGGTGCGAGTTGCGAATCGCCAGCACGGCAATCCCGGCGCTGCGGGCCTTTTCAACCAGCAGCTCGCGGGCAGCCGCCAAGGCTGGTTGGGCAAAGCCATTGGCGGCGTCCACGCGGATAAAACCGGAGGCCACGTCTTCAACCTTGGGGACGGCCTGACCATCGACCCAGTTGCTCGCCAGCGACGCCAGATACCCCGGAATGCGGAACACCCCGTGGCTGTAAGAACCGTCGCGCTGAGCCCGGGCACAGTTGTCGGCCAATACCTGCGCCACAGCGCGGGAGGTGCCATGACGCTCAAAAATCTGTTGCAGCAAAGCGGTCAGTTCGCTCAGGGAAAGCGACTCGGTGGCCGGTGTGGCGGTGACGGGCTGGGACATTAGGGGGCTCCGATCTCGTTGTTATTGTCGAGTTATGACGGTAAAGCACTATCCTGCGATGACAGTTCTCTGTCAATTCTTGACTTAATGACAGAAAACATTCACTTTCTCCACCGCGCTGAAACAAGAACAGGAAGCAGCCGTGAGTCAGTCCATTAAACAACGCCTTGAAAGCAGTCTGTCTACCGCCGCGCCTTCGGGCCGGGCGATTGCCAGTTATATGCTGGCGAACCTCTACGAACTGCCGTTTCAGACCGCCGCCGACATTGCCGCCAAGCTGGGTGTCAGCGAGTCCAGCGTTGGGCGTTTCTGCCGTGCGCTGGGTTACAGCCATTTCAAAGAACTGAAAAACGATCTCAAGGACGACCTCGGCGATGGCCCGTGGCTGGTCGGAGATCGCCTGCAAGAATTCCGCCAGCAATCAAGCCAAAGCCCGCAGGCATTGCCGCGCAGCTTTGAGCTGGAAGTCGCAGCGCTGGTCAAGGTTTACGAATACAGCCTGACCCCCGCCTGGCAAACCGTCAGCCAGCGCCTGGCGACCCGGCGCAAAGTGTTTGTCGCAGGGTTCCAGACCGAGCGCGGGATCGCCGCCTCCATGGTGCATTTGCTGCAATACCTGCGTGATGGCGTGCAATTGGTCGATGGCGCTGCCGGGCATTACGCCGATGTGTTGCTGTGCCCGGCCGACGATTGCGCGCTGGTGGTGTTTGAAGCCCGCCGGTATTCGCGCCACGCCCAGCAACTGTGCCGCAAGGCACGTGAAGCGGGCATCCCGGTCACGCTGGTGACCGATACCTTTTGCGACTGGGCCGATGCCTGCGCCGATGAAGTGTTTCGCGTACCGACCGAATTCAACCTGTTCTGGGAATCCACCGCAGCCATGCTGTCGCTGGTGCACCTGCTCATCAATGAAGTGTGCAAACAACTGGGGCCTGACGTTGAGAAGCGTCTTGAGGCAACCGCGGCCTTACACAATGAGTTCGTGGGTTACACATCCTCACCCGGATCAAAACAATAAAACGAGGTGCTAGATGAACAACGTCCTTCGCTTTGCCAGTGCTTGTGCAATGGTGTTCGCGGTCGCGGCCAACGCCCAGGCAGACAAACTGACCATCGCCACAGAAGGCGCTTATCCACCGTTCAACTACGTTGATTCGGACAACAAACTGCACGGTTTCGACGTCGATATCACCGAAGAGCTGTGCAAGCGCATGGACGCCCAGTGCACCATCGTGGCCCAGGACTGGGACGGGATCATTGCCGGTTTGATGGCCAAAAAGTACGACGCCATTGTCGCCTCGATGATCGTCAACGAAGAGCGCAAAAAGAAAATCGCGTTCACCAACCACTACTACCGCACCCCGCTGTCCATCGCCGTGGCCAAAGATTCGGACATCACCGATGCCCAGTCTGACTTCGCCGGCAAGACTGTGGGCGCACAAAGCGCCGCCACGCAAAGCCTGTACGCCGAGTCACACTACAAAAAAGCCGACATCAAGCTGTACCCGACCCTGGACGAAGCCAACGCCGACTTGGATAACGGTCGTGTCGACGTGGTGATTGCCGATAAATTCCCGTTGCTGGAGTGGGTCAATAAAACCGGCAAGGACTGCTGCAAAATCATTGGTGACGTTGACGGCACCCTGGATGACGCCGCCATTGCCGTGCGCCAAAACGATGACGCCCTGCGTGAACGCTTTAACAAAGCGCTGGACGAAATCGTCGCCGACGGCACCTATAAAAAGATCTCGAGCAAGTACTTCGACTTCGACATCTACTAAGTCTTTCGCCCTCGATTGAGGGCCTCCCTGCCGATGACCCTGCCCTGCGCGCCCATGGTGCGCAGTGGCTGACCTTCGCCTTTTTTTGACCGGGGACTCGAGCATGCTCGAACAACTTTCACTTCTCTCATTTGCCAGTGGCGGCTGGGGTTCAGCGCTGCTGGCCGGTTCGCTGGTGACCATTGCCCTGGCCTTGAGCTGCCTGCCCATCGGTTTGCCGCTGGGGCTGCTGGTGGCCGTCGCAGCACGCTCGAAAAACCGCTGGGTACGTGCCTGGGCCACGACCTTTTCCACGGTGTTCCGGGGCTTGCCGGAACTGCTGACGCTGCTGATCATTTACTACGGCTGCCAGATCGCTGCGCAAAAGATCCTTGAGGCCATGGGGTATGACGTGCAGTTCACGATCAATACCTTTGTTGCCGCCATGATTGCCTTCAGCCTGGTGTTTGCCGCGTTCTCCAGCGAGATCTGGCTGGGTGCGTTCAAGACCATCCCTAAAGGGCAATACGAAGCCGCCTCGGCGCTGGGCCTGTCGAAGTTCACTACCTTTCGCAAAGTAGCGCTGCCGCAACTGGCGCGCATCGCCCTGCCCGGCCTGTCGAACAACTGGCTGTCGCTGCTCAAGGACACCTCGCTGGTCTCAACCATCGCCCTGGTCGACCTGATGCGCCAAACCAACCTGGCGGTCAGCGTGACCAAAGACCCGATGCTGTTCTACACCGTTGCGTGCTTTATCTACCTGTTTTTCTCGGCGATTTCCGGGCGTCTGTTCGCCTTTATGGAACGCTACTTCAACCGCCACATACGGAGCGTGCAGTCATGAGCCTGGCGGATCTGCAAAACATGATTCTCGACCCCGAATTGCTCGAACGCTTCGCCCCGCGCTTTATTGACGGGCTGCTGGTGACCGCCAAGCTGGTGGCGATTTCATTCACCCTCGGCGCGTTGCTGGGCTTGTTGATTGCGCTGGGGCGTTTGTCCAGCAATCGCCTGCTGCGTAACTTCACCGGCGCCTATGTGTACTTCTTCCGTGGTTCGCCGCTGCTGGCGCAGTTGTTCTTGCTGTATTACGGCCTCGGTTCGTTCAAGAGCTTTTGGCAAGACATCGGCTTGTGGTGGTTCTTCCGCGATGCCTGGCTGTGCACCCTGCTGGCCTTTACCTTGAACACGGCGGCGTATCAGGCCGAGATTCTGCGCGGCAGCATCATGTCAGTCGCCCAGGGCCAGCGTGAAGCGTGCAAGGCACTGAACCTGTCGCGCTGGACCACCTTTCGCAAGGTCATCCTGCCGCAGTCGTTGCTGGTAGCAATCGGCCCGCTGGGCAACGAACTGATCCTGATGATCAAAGCCAGCGCCATCGCCTCTCTGGTAACCATTTATGACCTGATGGGCGTGACCAAAATGGTCTTTGCCCGCACGTTCGATTTCCAGGTGTACCTGTGGGCCGCCGTGCTGTACCTGCTGATCGTCGAGATCGTGCGCCGCACCCTCAAATTTATCGAAGGCCGCCTCAGCCGCCATCTGCAGTAAGCCCATTGTTCGGGCTGCACAATCGGCCCCTGTTTTAAGGATTTGTTTATGCATTGCGACACTCTCGTTCTGGGAGCCGGCATTGTCGGCGTCAGTACCGCGTTGCAACTCCAGGCCCGCGGACGCAACGTTGTCTTGCTCGACCGCGACCAACCGGGCAGCGGCACAAGCCACGGCAATGCCGGGCTGATCGAGCGCGCCAGCGTGATCCCGTATTCGTTCCCGCGTGAAATTTCCCGCTTGCTGCGTTACGGGCTCAATCAGCAGCCCGATGTGCGTTACAGCCTCAAGCACCTGCCCAAAGCCGGGCCGTGGCTGATGCAGTACTGGCAGCAGTCCGGCAGCAAAGGCCTGGCCAAAGCCACTGAAGCGATGCTGCCGCTGATTGAAAAGTGCGTGAGTGAACACGACCTGCTGGCAGAACCTGCGGGCATGACCGGGCTGATTCAGGACAGCGGCTGGGTCGAGGTGTATCGCACCCCGGCAGACTTCGACAAAGCCCAGCGTGACGCGGCGGCCTTGGGCCGGTTCAAGCTCAATTACCGCGTACTCGACAAGCAACAGGTGCACGCCCTTGAACCAGGCCTGCACAGCGACGTGCTGGGCGGCATTCACTGGCTCGATCCCAAGACCGTCAGCGACCCCGGCGGCTTGACCCGCGGTTACGCCGAGCTGTTTGTGCAGCGCGGCGGCCGCTTTGTGATCGGCGACGCCAACAGCTTGCGAGCGACCGCCGGGCAATGGCAGGTCGAGAGCCAAAAAGGCTTGATTGTGGCCAATGAAGTGGTGGTTGCGCTGGGCCCACAGGCCCGGGGGATTTTCGAACCGCTGGGCTATCGCATCCCCTTGGCGATCAAGCGTGGTTACCACATGCACTACGCCGCCAAAGACGGCCACACCATGCAGCACCCGATCCTCGATTCAATCGGCGGCTACGTGTTGGCGCCTATGGTCGGCGGTATTCGCCTGACCACCGGCATCGAATTTGCCGACAGCGATGACCCGATCAATGAAATCCAGCTGCGCCGCTGTGAAGAACGCGCCCAACGCCTGTACCCACTCGGCCCGCGTGTCGATGCCGAGCCGTGGCTGGGGCGCCGCCCGTGCCTGCCCGACATGTGCCCGGTGATCGGCCCGGCCAGTCTCCACAAAGGCTTGTGGTTCAACTTTGGGCATGCCCATCACGGCCTCACCCTGGGCCCGGTCAGCGGGCGCCTGCTGGCAGAAATGATGACCGGCGAAACACCTTTTACCGACCCGACTCCCTACAGCGCCGAGCGCTTTAACTGATCGTTGGAGACACACTATGCAAGCTCATTCTGCTTACGTTCATAACCCCGTGTCGCCATCGACTGACACCCGCAAGGTGGTGGTGGATATCTCGGGCCTGAACAAGTACTACAGCGCGTTCCATGTACTCAAAGGCATCGACCTGAAAGTGCACGAAGGCGAGCGTATCGTCCTGTGCGGCCCGTCCGGTTCAGGCAAATCGACCTTGATCCGCTGCATCAACCGCCTCGAAATCGCTGAAAAAGGCCAGATCCTGGTCAACAGTACCGACCTGTCACAGCCCAGCCGTGAAGCGGCCAAAGTGCGCAGCGAAATCGGCATGGTGTTCCAGCACTTCAACCTGTTCCCGCACATGAGCGTGCTCGACAACTGCATTCTGGCGCCGATGTCGGTGCGCGGGTTGCCGCGTAAAAAAGCCGTGGAACTGGCCCAGCACTTTCTGGAGAAAGTCGGCATTGCCAGCCAGGCCGACAAATACCCGAGCCAGCTCTCTGGTGGCCAGCAACAGCGCGTGGCGATTGCCCGGGCGCTGTGCATGGAACCCAAGATCATGCTGTTTGATGAACCCACCTCGGCCCTGGACCCGGAAATGGTCAGCGAAGTGCTGGACGTGATGGTCAAACTGGCAGGCAGCGGCATGACCATGCTGTGCGTGACCCACGAAATGGGCTTTGCCCGGCAAGTGGCCGAGCGGGTGTTGTTTCTCGATGGCGGCATGATCATCGAAGACTCCCCGCCCGAAGACTTCTTCAACGCCCCGAAAAGCCCAAGGGCCAAAGCGTTCCTTGCGCAGATCGTGCATTGATCGAATGATCGGTTGATCGTCGTAGCGATGAAGTCCGCGCAGATCGTGCATTGATCCTCTGTAGTCGCTGCCGCAGGCTGCGATGAAGTCCGCGAGGACTTCAAGGAAACGGAGTGCTTCGCACTCCTTCGCAGCCTGCGGCAGCGACTACGGGGGTTTCGCGCAAAAACCACAGGATCAGCAGGGCAACTGCCATGGTCAGGGCGGCCAGCCCGTAAAGCAGCACCTGAAACGCTTGCAGGTAGGCTGCGCCCAGCACGGCCTGCTCCAGCCCTTGGGCCACACCCGCGGCCTGGCTCAGGTCGCCCGTTGCCAGGTACTGCGCCGCCCCCGCGCTTTGGCTGGGCAAATGGCGTTGAATCAATACCGCCAGCAGCGCGCTGACAATCGCCAACGAGATCCCCTCGCCCGCAACACGGGTGGTGCCAAAGATACCGGTCGCCATGCCCGCACGTTCCTTGGGCACGACGCTCACCGACAACCCGTCCATCAAGCCCCACGGCAACCCCGTACCGATGCCGATCACCAGCAGCGGGACGACCCATTCGAGCGTCGGCTGATTGATCCCCACCCGGCTCAGCAGCAGTAACCCGGCCGCCGCGATCAACAAACCCGCTGCCGACAACACCCGCGCCGAGGCCCAGTGGGTCAGCACACCTGCCAGATAAGGCACGATCAGCATCGGCGCCGACAAGGCAATCATCAGCAACCCGGTGTCGGTTGCACTGCGCCCTTCGATGCCAATCAAACGGACCGGCAGCAACACCAGCAGCACCACAAAACAAAAACAGGTGGCCACTGGCAGCAATTGCACGCCGACAAAACGCGAGTAACGGAACAGTGACAGGTCGAGCATAGGCCGCGTCACCCGCCGTTCTATACGCACAAACGCCAGCACGCAAACCAGCGCCCCGAGCAACATGCCGATCACCGGCGCGCTGTTCCAGCCCGTACTCGGTACCAGCAATATGCCCCAGGTAAACAGCACCAATGCGGCGGTGAAACTCACAGTGCCTTTAGCGTCCAGCTTGCTGGCGTGCGGGTCTTTGGACTCGTGCATCATCGGGATCGCCATCAACAATGCCAGCCCGCCGATTAACGCGCCTGAGACAAACACCGCGCGCCAGCCGATATGCTCGATCAGCACCCCGGCCAGAATCGGCCCCAGCGCCAGGCCGACGCCAAAGCTGGTGCCCAGCAGGCTGAATGCCTTGGTTTGACTGCGCCCTTCGAACGTATTGGCCAAGGCCGCACTGCCGCCCGCCAAGGC